>CAZHLU010000001.1:0-50368 GCA_964533435.1 uncultured Gammaproteobacteria bacterium
CCGGTTAATATTTTGTTTTTAGGCATGTTTGTTATTTAGTATTTTTATTTATTTCACCTAACAGATGAGCGTATGTGAAGATGCTTTCGCGGTGACCGTGATGTAATTTTAACATCACGGGTACAAGAAGGCAATTTACAGAAAACCAGTTCTTTTAAGATGGTTTTCTCGCATGCGTGGTGTTGCGTGATGTTGTGCTTCCCCTTACTTTAGGGGATTTTTGGTATTGACAAAATAGTTAAAATATGATATTATCATATTGCCATAATGGTGTGGCGAGTACACTGAAAGGATTGGGCCATGTTGTGCATAGGACTATTCGGCACTTGCGGCAAGAGCAAGTGGCGCGCTCCCTTCATACAGCGTTACCAGTCGGAAGACATCGCCTTCTTCAACCCCCAGGTCGATGACTGGAAGCCCGAATGTGCCGTCAAGGAGGCCAAGCACCTCGCCAACGACACGGTGATTCTCTTCCCCATCACCAGCGAGACCTACGCTACGGGTTCCCTGGCCGAGACTGGTTTCAGCATCCTCAATGCGATCCGTCTGGACGATCGGCGCGACTTCGTCATCCTGATCGAGCAGAATCTTGACGAAGAACTGGTCGACGAGACGGCGCGCAAGGAGAGTCTCCGGGCTCGCGCACTGGTCAAGGAGCATCTCAAGAAGCTCCGTCTGTCCAACCTATACGTCGTCGAGTGCCTCGAGGAGATGCTCGAGGTCAGTATCACGCTCTACCGAGCGGCCGAGATGCGCGAACCGTTGCGCAAGTTCAATCCGCACGCCGAGTAGTCGGCGCCAGACCTGAGCAAGTCTCAAGAACTGCTTGCCCGCCGCATCACGCGACGGGCTTTTCTTTTTTCTCAAAAAATTACAAAACAAAAAACAATTTCTAAAAGATTGTTTATTTAATGAATAGAAAATTCGATTTTATATAACAGCCCAGCGTATCTGAAATCCCGGGCGACCATTAACTTAATAGGCGAGGGATTTGGGCAAGCGGACTAAATTATTTTAATACAATGATAGAGATTCTCCTAATAATTGTCACTGCTGCACCCCAAGCCATTGGCGCCCATAATGGTAATCCAAAAAATGTTGGATTGGTATATTGCCAAGCGCCTTGGTATATCGTCAAGCTCTCTCCTATTGGTCCAAGTATAAAAGCAGTAAAATAATAGGACACATCTTCTTTATCGTGCCATTTTAAAAATATAAGAACTGTGATTACTATAAAAGCTATTGTTAACCAAGTATTATTATGGTAAAGGTAGGTGATAGCCACTACACAAACTGCAAATAGTATAACTGCTAATAATAATTCTTTTATTTTATTCATAACTGTATTATGGAATATTTTTATTTATTCCGGACCTGTCCGCCTTTGGCGTAAACCAAATACGCGGTGCGAGATGTTTATAAAATTATTGTTTAATTGGCTCGCACCATCCGAAGGAACTTGCGCACTCCAGGCCATTTCCTTGAAATCCATCGGGGCAGCCATCATCAGGAATAAGTTTATAGTTTCCTCGTTTCATTCTTTCTACTGAGTTTATACAACAGTCGGTCTTTTTTTCACATTGATCAGCTAATTTTTGATAGTAATCAATAGTGATTAATTTTGCATCTTGATTATTTGAGTTAAAATAGGCGATTAATCCTATTAGTAGAATAACTGTAATTATTCCAGTTGTTAATTTTATTTTTTTCATATGGTATTTTAATAGTTTTAATAAATTTTGTCTAACAGGCCAGCGTATGCTACGTTACGAGCGAGCTTTGCGGTAAAATATTTGCGGAGCAAACCGCAAAGGCGAACGAGTAATGTAGGTCTTAGCTTACACCTATCATAGGTTAAAATTAAAAGTGTCTAAGCTAATTTAAGCACTTTTAACTATAAATTTCAAATGTAGCATTGGTGTAAGCTAAGTCGCATACGCGGTGTTGTGGGATGTTTTGGCTTATTACTTGACAAATATCTTATTATATATTATATTAGCGATGGCAATACCGCCAAAAACTCTTTAAGGAGGTAGCCAATGCTAATAGTCTTTTATGTGAAGTTTTCCGACATCGATCGCCTGCGAAAAGGTGAGGCGGTCCCTGCGATGGAAAGTCAAACAAACGATTTCTATCGCATAGAGGCCGAAGTCGAAGAAGTGAAGATCTACCAAGATCCCAACGTCAGCTCGCGTCGGTTGGTGAAGAAGCTCCATCAACGCTAGTCCGACGAGTGCGGTCGCTGACTGACAGCTCCCCACAACACCGCCTTATCGAAAGCCGCACGGCTTCGGTCGGGCGGTTTTCATTTTATATGCCTGCCCAAACCAAAATTTAACAGGACAGCGTATCTGAAGTTCCGAAGCGAGTGGCGTGGTAAAATTGCGCGGCTTGCCAGCCGTAACTTTAGCGAAGGTTGGAGCGCACCACGCAAACGAGCGAGGGATGTAGAGGAGTGAGCGTTAAAGAATAAAATTATTTAAAAATTAAAGTTTTTTTATTCTTTTTAATATAAACCAAGAAAAATGATTGCCATATCTTTGATGTAATGTTTTTAATTTCCAGTCATTACCAGTTATTATTTTTCTACAATATTTACTGCCACACTCACATTTTAGCTTATAGGGGTAAGTAGTGATAGTGGCATAATCAACAGTAATTTCCTCACCCTTTTTAATATTTTTTAATGCCACAAAAGTTATTTCTCCATCTGGTCCAGCGTTTGGTTGGCAAGAGTGGTTAAAACTAACAACTAAGTTTTTGATTTCATCTTTTCTTATTGGCGCAAGAAAGAATTTATCAGAAATTTGTACCTCAAAATCTCCGACTTCTTTGTGACAACGCATTGCTTCTTTAAAATTTACAATATGCCCCATTTTTATAAAGACCACCTCACCTTTTTTAATATTAGTTTTAGCAAATAATCCTTTTCCGCCGATTTTGCTTGTTTTAACTATTGTCTTTGGTGAGCGGTAACATTTAATTTTCATATATTTTTAAATAATTTTATTCTAGCTCGCTCCTCGGATATCCGGTGTTGGGCGAAACGTGGGTTAAATTTTTTATTTTATTAAAATATTAGTTTTTATAGTTATTGACAGGTATTGTTATGTGTTGTATTATATCTAGTTCCCCAAAAGGAGGTGTGTCAGCATGTCACTGAAACGTCAGTTCATTCGAGGTCAGGTTGTGGTTTTCCTTCTCAGTCTGCTCGTGTGGTATCTCTTTACTCCGAGGCCGATCTTTTCAACACAAGGGGTGACGATTTTTGTGGTCAGTCTCGCAATTCTGGAGGCGATGTTTCTCATTCTGCGGGCTGATGAGCAGAGGTCAAGGACACAACCCAAATAGCATCTTCACGATGCACGATTCTCTGAAGGCGGTGCTGGTTAGTTCCAGTGTCGCCTTTTCTATTTGTTTAAAAATGAACCCACGTTTCGCCTAACACTGTGTTGACGCACCTGTTGACATCATAGCCAAAATTAGCTAAAAAGTAAATAATAAACATTAATCACAAACTATTATGAAAAGCGATTTTAAGGCCTTAAGAAAGCCTCAGTTTTTGGTCAATAACCATCCTTTAGACAGTCTAGCTCAAGAGCTTATAATTAGGGGATTTTCTCGGCGGACTATCCAGAGCTATTTATCTCACAATCAGCGATTTTTGGACTTTAGTGGCAAATCAGCCAGAGCCGTCGATAGTCAGGATGTCAAAAATTATTTGCTTTATCTTAAGAGTCAAAATTATACCAACACCTCTCTCAATCAAGTTATTTCAGCTCTTAAGTTTTATTACGGACAGATTCTAAAAAGGAAGCTGTTTTTTAGTATTCGGCGGCCTAAGAAAGAAAAGTTTTTACCAACTATTTTGACAAAATCTGAAATTATAAAAATAATAAATTGTTCACATAACCTAAAACACAAATTACTTTTGTCTTTAATGTATGGTTCGGGCCTAAGAGTGTCAGAAGTGATTAAAATAAAAATAAATCATTTGGATTTAGGTTCTAAAAGCTTATTAGTCAAAGATGCTAAAGGGCAAAAAGATCGTTTTACTTTATTAAGTGCTATTAGTATCAAATTATTAAATCTTTATTTACCAAAATTGTCGAGTGAGCAAAAATATTTATTTTCTGGGCAAAATGGTATGTCTCATCTTAGTCAACGTAGCGCACAAAAAATATTTGAAATTGCTTTGCAAGAATCAAGTATAAAAAAAGATGCTACCTGCCATAGTTTGCGCCATAGTTTTGCTACTCACTTATTGGAGAGTGGAGTTGATATTCGTTATATCCAAAAATTATTAGGCCACCAAAATATCAAAACTACAGAAATTTATACGCATGTAGCTAGAAGTTTTTTTAATAATATCAAAAGCCCACTAGACTAAAAAACAGTCCTTTTTAGGACTGTTTTTTAATTAATTTTTTTAAATTTTCTTTTACCCTATATTTTACTATTTTTTTGATTAAGCTTAGGGGCAGTTTTTTGTCCAAAGGAAATTGGACAGCGCCTTTACTAGTTTTGTATTTAGTTAGTTCTTTTTTAAAGGCCTTGATACCACTAGGAGTAGGGTAAAAGCCAATGTGATTTTTGTAAGCAGCAAAATGAACTAAATTACCATTTAAATAAAAAGTCGGCATTTGGTAACTAATTTTTTCTTGCGCTTGAGGGGCTGATTTTTTGATCGCCAGTCGTAACTCAATTAATTTTGCTTGAGTATCTTTGGGAAATAATTTTAGATATTGATTTATAGTTTTGAGTTCAGTTTTTTGCACAGTAATAATTTTATTTAATCTTAGCAAATTTTCTTTTACCAGCTTGAATTACATCACCTGATTTTAGATTTAAATCTTGATCCCAATTCTCTACCTTGATTTGATTAAGTTTTAAGCCACCGCCTTCAATTAAACGGCGAGCTTCGGATTTGGAGTTTACTAATTTTATTTCCATTAACAAATCAACGGGATTAATTTTATTTTTGCTAATCGTAAACTCCGGCATATCGTCTGGATTTTCTTTTTTAGCAAAGACTTTGTCAAAATTTTCTTGGGCTAATTTTGCGTCTTTTTCAGAGTGGTACATTTTGACAATTTCATAAGCCAAGCGAACTTTTAGGTCGCGGGGATTGGTGCCAGCTTTCATTTGGGCTTCTAAGTCTTTTATTTCGGCTAGACTTAAATAAGTGCAGTCAATAAAGCATTGAATAATAGCTTCATCTGGTAAAGCCATAGTTTTACCAAACATATCAGTAGGATTTTCATCTAAACCAATACCAGTACCCAAACTTTTGCTCATTAATTTTTCGCCAGTTACGGGATTTTCCAAGAGAGTAGTAGTGACCACAATCTTCTCACGATTTTGGTAAATTTTGGCTAAAGTACGACCAGCTAACATGTTAAAAGTTTGGTCAGTGCCACCAATTTCAACATCAGCTTTTAAAGCAACCGAGTCATAGCCTTGCATTAGTGGATAAAAAAATTCATGAACATATAAAGGTTTTTGTTCTTTTAGTCTTTTTTCAAAATTATCACGCTCTAACATTCTTTGGACAGTAAAGTGCGAAGCTAAATCAACCAAGTCAGCAAAATTTAATTTTTTTAGCCACTGGGAATTAAATTTAAATTCAATTGGATTTTTTTTGTCAGAAAAATTTAAAATTTTGCCAATTTGTTTTTTAAAATGTTTTAGATTTTCTTGTACTTGTTTTTCACTTAAACGTTGTCGAGCTGAGTTTTTGTCACTAGGATCGCCAATCATAGCAGTAAAATCGCCTATTAAAACAATGATTTTATGTCCTAAATCGTGCAGTCTTTTTAGGATAATATAGTTGGTAGCATGTCCCAAGTGAGCATAAGTAGCCGTAGGGTCAATACCCATATAAATTCGAAGTTGTTTACCAGAATTTAAAAGTTTTTCCAAGGACTCTTTATTTGGATAAATGGTATCAATTGACCTAGTTAACAATTCTTGAATTTTGGCTTGATCTGTGTTAATTTTAGACATACTCTTTACAAAAATTTAAAATTTAAGCTTATTAATAGATATTCAAATTATAGCTTATTTTTGCTATAATTCAAATACTATATATATTTACATGCCAATACCTCAACTTAAATCAATGCGAGACAATAATGAATCAGGATCTAGCTTTAGTTCCCGCCCTTTGGGCCAGGGTAAAAAGAGTAGGTTTTTAAAACCAAGACTATTTTTTGCCCAAAGGCCAAAAAATAGCAAACCTAAAAAAGGTCGCTTATTTAAGCGTTTGTTGCCAACTTTTTTATATTTATGTTTGATTGGTGGCATTTTTTTAATCGGGCTGATTGCTTATTATTCTAGTGGTTTACCTGAACCAGGAAAAATTATGGATCGTTCGGTGCCATTAAGCACCAAGATTTATGATAGCAAGGGTGAGACTATATTATATGAAGTCCACGGCTCAGAGCAACGTACTTTGATCGATATTAATACCTTGCCTAAGTATGTTATTAATGCCACCATTGCTGTAGAAGATAAAGATTTTTATAATCACTCCGGAATTTCCATTCGGGGTATTATCAGAGGTGTTTTTAAACAATTGTTAATGGGAGAAAGAGTCCAAGGTGGATCTACACTTACTCAACAGTTTGTTAAAAATGCGATCTTAACAGATGAACGCCGTGTATCTCGAAAAATAAAAGAATGGGTTTTGTCTTATCGCATTGAAAAAAAATATAGTAAGCAAGAAATTTTAGGATTTTATTTTAATGAAATACCTTATGGTAGTTCCGCTTATGGTGTTGAATCAGCAGCTCATTATTATTTTGATAAAGCCGCCAAAGATCTTACTTTAGCTCAAGCTACAATTTTAGCGGCTTTACCACAAGCACCTAGTTATTATTCACCTTATGGTAGTCATAAGGACGCTTTGATTGGTAGACAACGCTTGGTTTTAAAATTAATGGTTGAGCAGGGCTATATTACTCAAGAGGAAGCAGATCAAGCTAAGCAGGAAGAATTAACTTTTAAAAAACGAGCTGAAAATATCAAGGCCCCGCATTTTGTGATGTATGTTAAAGAATTATTAGAACAAGAATACGGAGTTTTAAATGTTGAACAAGGTGGTTGGAAAATTATTACTTCCTTAGATTGGGACTTGCAGCAGCAAGCTGAAAAAGCCATACTCGAACAAGTAGAAAAAAATAAAGAAAAGTATGACGCCGGAAATGCCGCTCTAGTTGCTATTGATGTAAATACCGGTCAAGTTAAGGCCATGGTTGGCTCTAAGGATTATTTTGATGATGATATTGATGGTCAGGTAAATGTAGCTGTGGCTCCTCGTCAGCCTGGTAGTTCTCTAAAGCCATTTGTGTATTTAACAGCTTTCACTAGGGGTTTTCGTCCTGATACTATTTTGTTTGATTTAAAAACTAAGTTTGGTATTAAATCGGACGGCACGCCTTATGAGCCACAAAACTATGACGGCGCTGAACATGGTCCAGTGACTATGCGTCAGGCTCTGGCTGGCTCTTTAAATATTCCAGCTGTTAAAACTTTGTATTTAGCTGGTCCTAATAATGTTTTAAAAACTGTATCCGATTTTGGCTATACTACTTTTAAAGCAGATAATCCTTGCGGTTTGTCTTTAGTTTTAGGTTGTGCTGAAGTTAAATTATTAGAGCATGCTAATGCTTATGCAGCCTTGGCTCGCGAAGGTGTTTATCAGGATAGCATCTCTATCTTAAAAGTAGAGGATGCCAAAGGTAAGGTAATTAAAGAAAATAATGATGTAAAAGGTCGTCGTGTAATGGACAAGAAATATGTTCATATGCTTACTGACGTTATGTCTGATAATTCAGCACGTGCTTATATTTTTGGAGAAAATAATTATTTGACTTTAGGTGATAGACCCGTAGCTGCTAAAACTGGTACTACTAATGATTATCATGATGCTTGGACAATGGGTTTTACGCCTGATTTGGCAGTTGGTGTCTGGGTTGGTAATAGTAATAATAAGGCTATGAAAAAAGGAGCCGATGGTTCAGTGGTAGCAGCTCCAATTTGGAATAAGTTTATGCGGGAAGCAACTGCTAAAATGCCAGTAAGTGATTTTAAAAAAGAAGCACTTGAATCTTGTGATAAGCCAATGGTGTGCGGTACCTTAGGCAAAGAAACCATTGTTAAAGTTAATAAACAAAATGGTAAATTAGCAAGTGAATATACGCCTTATACCTTGATTGAAGAACGAAAATATAATGAAGTGCATAATATTTTACATTATGTAAATACCAATGATCCAATGGGTGCGCCACTTGATAATCCAAGTTCTGATCCGCAGTATGCTTCTTGGGAAGCACCAGTAAAAGTTTGGGCAGAAAAAGAAGGTTATATTAATAGTCAGCCACCAACGGAAGTTGATGATGGTTTTACAGCAGCTAATCAGCCTAGCATTTCTTGGCTCAGTCCTAGTGCTGGCCAGGCTTTAAATCAGGTGCCAATTAATTTAAGTGTTCAAGCTAGTGGCCCTAATGGCATTGCAAGAGTAGAATATTTTATTGATCAGCAAAAAATTGGAGAGAGTTTTGCAAGTCCTTATAGTTTATCTTGGACACCGAATTCTTTTATTGCCAATGGTCAACATAATTTACGAGCCATTGCTTTTGATAGTAGTGAGAATTTTAAAGAAACAATTATTAATATTGATTTGCAGATTGCTAGTAATAATCGTTCTTATGATTTGAAATTTGTAGAACCAGTAAGTCAAAGTACAATAGAATCAAGCTCCTTGCCAGTCAATATTAAATTATCTTTAGATAGACCAAGTGCAGTTAAAAAAATTGATTTCTACTATCAGTTTAATGGTGGTTCATCACAATGGTTTAACTATTTGGAAAATCCTAGTGATACTAATCTAGTGGTTTCCTGGGGCCAGGGTTTAGCCAAAGGCAATTATCAGCTATACATGATAGTGCTTGATAGTTCTGGTCAAACAGCTACTTCACCAGTTTTAAATCTAACGATTCAATAATAATTTAGCCCCGCAGTAGCGGGGCTTTTTATGCTTGCCAAAAGGCACAAAAAACAGTATGATAATTTAATTATGGATTTTAAATTAGTTTCTAAATTCAAGCCCGCTGGCGATCAGGAACAAGCTATTAAAAGTTTAGTAGCTGGTTTAAAATCGGGCTATAAAGAGCAGACATTGTTGGGCGTTACTGGCTCCGGCAAAACTTTTACTATGGCCAATGTCATTAATCAGGTGCAACGGCCAACTTTAGTAATATCTCATAATAAAACTTTAGCTGCGCAACTGGCTTCTGAGTTTCAAGATTTTTTTCCAGATAATGCTGTACATTATTTTGTATCTTATTATGACTATTATCAACCAGAGGCTTATTTGCCAGCTTCGGATACTTATATCGAAAAAGAAACACAGATTAATCAAGAAATTGATCGTTTGCGTCATGCTAGTACACAGAGTCTACTAACTCGACGCGATGTTTTGATTGTCGCTTCGGTTTCTTGTATTTATAACCTAGGTAATCCAGCAGCCTATCAAGAATTTAAAATTGATTTAAGTGTTGGCAGAGAATATAATCGTTTTAAATTATTAAAAAATTTAAATAATTTACAATACAGTCGCAATGACTTAGTTTTAAGTAGGGGCAACTTTACAGTTAAGGGTGAAATTATTGAAATCTTTGCTTCTGGAGAGGAACACGAGTTTTATCGCCTTAGTTTTTTTGGTGAAAAGTTAGAGAGTATTGAACTGATAAATATTTTTAGTCATCAAGTAGTAGCTTCTCTTGCTCAAGCTTATATTTTTCCGGCCAAACATTTTATTGCTCAGCCAGAAGATGTTAAGGGGATTTTAGACAATATTCACCAGGATGCAGATAAAGAAGTAGCGGCCATGAAAAAACAAGGAAAGATTTTAGAAGCCGAACGTCTAAAAATCAGGGTTAATAATGATTTAGAAATGATTCAAGAAACCGGTTATTGTAATGGTATTGAAAATTATTCTCGTTATTTTGATGGACGTAAAGTAGGTGATCCACCGAATAGTTTACTTGATTATTTTCCAGATGATTTTCTATTGATGATTGATGAATCGCATATGACCTTGCCTCAAATTTCTGGTATGTACAACGGTGATAAGGCGCGTAAAGCAAATTTAATTGACTTTGGTTTTAGGTTAAAAGCTTCTTATGATAATCGTCCTTTAACTTTTCAGGAGTTTGAAAATAATATTAAGCAAGTAATTTATATGTCGGCTACACCAGCTGAATATGAGCTTACTCGCTCTCAAAATATTGTTGAGCAATTGATTCGGCCTACTTATATTTTAGATCCTAGCGTAGAAATCAGAAAAACCGCTGGTCAACTTGATGATTTGGTAAAAGAAGTAAAAGCCGTAGTTGCCAAAAAACAAAGGGTTTTAATTACAACTTTAACCAAGCGTTTATCTGAAGATTTAACAGAAATATTACTGGCTAAAGATATTAAAGTACAATACTTGCATTCAGAAGTTAAGACTCTAGATCGGATTCAAATCTTACATGATTTACGCAGCGGTAAATATGATGTTTTGATTGGTGTTAATTTGTTGCGCGAAGGTTTAGATTTGCCAGAAGTTTCCTTGGTGGCTATTTTGGATGCTGACAAAGAGGGTTTTTTGCGTTCACGATCTTCAATGATACAGGTAATGGGCAGAGCTGCTCGTCATCAAGATGGTCGGGTCATTATGTATGCTGATAAAATAACCGGCTCAATGCAAGCAGCTATTGCCGAAACTGAGCGTCGCCGTAAATTACAGTCTCAATATAATCAAGAACACGGAGTAAAGCCCCAGTCAGTGAGTAAGAGTCTAAAAGACGTCAGCTTAAAAGAATTAGACAAACAAGCTAATTTTAGTGATCAGATTAAAAATTTGGATAAAAAAGCCAAGGCAATTTTAGTCAAAGACTTAAAACAGGAAATGGAGTTAGCAGCGGATAATTGGGAATTTGAAAAAGCTATTGAACTTAGGGATAAATTAAATATTTTGACGGCTAAAAATAAATAAGATGTCAGTAGCGGATTTTTTAAATAATTTTTCTAAAGAGAAGTTGGAAAATATTTATAATGATCCAAGGGCAGCTTTTTATTTGGTGAATAAGTCAAAAGGCCAACACTCATTTAAAATTGTAGCTACTCTGCGCCAGCTTTTGGGTATTAAAAAAGTTGGTTTTGCCGGTACCTTAGACCCATTAGCCTCTGGTTTGATGATAATAGCTGCAGGGCCCGCTACTAAATTATTAGATCTATTTCATCTGCTACCTAAGACTTATCAAGTTAGTATAGTTTTTGGGCAAACTTCAGCTAGTTTTGATTTAGAACAAGATGTAATAATAAATTCCAATGCCAAAGAATTTACTAGAGAGGATCTAGATAAATATTTAAATAATTTTTTAGGTAAACAAGAACAAGTAGTGCCAATTTATTCAGCTAAAAAAGTAGCTGGTAAAAAATTACATGAGTTAGCCAGGCTTGGGCAGACTTTAGAAAATTTGCCCAAGAATAAAATTGAAATTTATAGTTTAAAAGTTTTATCTTTTTCTTATCCAAATTTAGATTTAGAGGTCAGCTGTTCGGCCGGTACTTATATTCGTAGTTTGGTAAGTGATTTGGGTCATTTAAGTAAAAACGGCGCCGTTATGTCTGATTTAAAAAGAACTGAAATTGGCCCCTGCTATTTAAATCAAGCTATTGATATGAAAGATTTATCAGTTATTGAAATAAAAAAACAAGCCTTAAGTGTTAAAGAGATGCTTGCTTCTTTGTCTAAATTTTAGTTAGTTTTTATTTGTGAGCTTAACTATCAGTGCCTTTAATTTGGTCACTGATTTTTTTTAATATTTTTTAAGTAATTTTCAGCTTTTAGTGATACATCCCAAATTATTTCAAAAATGGAATGGAAGACTTCGGCCAGTGTTGAATCACTGATGATTAATAAGTATCTATGTTCGAATGAGTAAAGGGCAACATTATTTTCCCATAGGGATAAATCGTAGTTAAAATGGTGTCCGCGGGGCATAACACGCATTTGTATGCGCATTTTTTTTGAATTATTTAGTAGATTCAAATTAACGTCATCGTGTGAAATTAATCCACGGGTTTTTTGAAATTTATCAATACTGAATCTTTTTTCCAAAGTTTCAAAAAGATTTGGGAAGTGTTCTAGCCATTTAACATGATTAGATATAAAGTCATTTTTTTTTGCATACCCGATTTCTTCTAACCAGACTTTTTCCATGTCTTCGCGATGATCATAATATCTAATCACGGGTTTATCTTTTGGTTGATGTGTAAAAGATTTAAGTAAAGGTAAAATTTCTAAAGCAGTCTGTTCTTGCTCTCTAATATGACGTAAAAAGCGACTAGGCGGATCCGCATTATAAAAAGTTTTTTTACCCTTAAAGGTTAATCCGGCTAGTTGTTTCCGTCTTAATTCTTCTAATACTAAATAAACAGTTGGCCTTTTTAAGCCCGTTTTGTTGGCAATAGCTAAAGGAGTTGTTTTACCTAACTCTAATAAAGTAAGATAAACTTTGGCTTCTCGCTCGGTTAAATTTAATTTTTGTAGATTTTTAATAATATCCATATTCTTAATATACGATAAAATAAAAAAATGTCAAGAATTATAACATAATTTTTAAATTTTATATATTTTTGGCTAATATTAGAGAATAAAAAGCTATTTTACTATTTTAAATAGTGACAATTTTTAGATATAAGATAATCTTAAATTAAGACAGTACTTTAAAAATTAATTTATTGGCCTTAAATTGTGAATAGAGGTGCGTTATGAATAAGAATACTGCGTTAGCCCCAGTTTGTTTAAATGTGATTTGCGGTATTTATAATTGCCCACACTATCCTAATTTGAGCAAGACGACAGCTAATATTTATTGGCAAATACCACCTTGTCATATTGATATGGCTCATTCCTATTGTGCTGTATTTAAGGTTAATAGTGGTCATTGTGGAGAGTGTGGCATTATTGTTTGTCAGCAAAATAATTTGCTTGACAACACGATGACACAAATTGCAGAGGAAGGGGAAAAGCCATGAAGAAATTCGTGACTTGTGTGCTAGTTGTGCTAGCGAGTTGTTTGCTGGTATTAGGGTGTGATCGACAAGCAGGCGATCCTGTTAATCCGGATTTGCTTGATGGTAGTGACGGGTTTAGTGATTTTAATCCAGTGGATGTTGATAGTCAGTATACGCAGGATGAGCTTGATAGCATGTTTGCTGATACTATCAGGGAAGACAATTATTCATCTTTGACAATTTCTGACTATTTGGCAGCCGAAAAGATGATGATTACTGATTTTCCGGACAAGGCTTTGAATTTGCGAGGAAGGACAGTGATTAGCAATACGACTTCTTCGCCGGCGCGTTTTGTTGGCATTATTACCTCTTTTTGGCCTAATGGTAGGATGACCACTGGTAGTGGTTATATGGTTGGGTCTAAGCATGTGTTGACTGCTGGTCACAACGTTTATTTCGCCCAATTTGGTGGTTATGCTCGCGCTATTCTTTTTTCACCTGGTCTTAATAGGGATGTTTTTCCTTATGGCACGTCTAATGTAAACGCTAGTCGTACGCCACGAGCTTGGATTACTAGTGCAAATAAAGAAGCAGATGTCAGTGTTTTGCGTTTGCAACATTCCCTTGGTTATAGAACTGGTTGGATTTATCTGGAAGCGTGGTATAGTAGCGATACAAGTTCCAGGAGCTGTAGAATGAATGGTTATGATGGTGATGCTTTCTCTTATTATGGTAAGCCAGTACAAATGACTCGGTCTGGGACCGCTGATGTTTTGAAAGATTGGGCATTTAGAGCTACTAATAGGTATGCTGCTAATTTTTATGCTCCTGCTGGTTCTAGCGGTGGTTTGCTTTGGCGCGTAGCCTCAGGAGGTACTCCAGTTGCTATCGGCGTCAGTACTGATGGAAATGCTTTTGGACTTTCCCGTTCTCAAGGTGTGCGAATGACTCCTGCCTTGACCGATTTGGTCAGAGCATTTAAGGCTGATTATCCGTAATTACATTTTTGGGATCCAGTGTATTTATGCATTGGATCCCTTTTTGTATAGTTGTTATTTTTTTATTTTATCTGAGGAATATAAATTTTTTTCTAAAAACAAGCCTTAAGTGTTAAAGAGATGCTTGCTTCTTTGTCTAAATTTTAGTTAGTTTTTATTGGCAAGTTTAATTATCAGTGCCTTTAATTTGGTCGCTGATTTTTTTAACAGCGTCATGTTCTATGTGTCCAGCATCGGCTAGTTTGTGTAAATGACCGATAAATTCAGTATGACTCATCTCTGCGTGCCCAAAATGAATACCTAAAGATTCAGAGGCCTTATTTAAGTGCTCTAAAGCTTGTTGAGAATCAAAGGCATGGGGTACTAATTCTTTAGCAAAATGTAATTGTTCACTACCAGTGATGTGTGTATTTAGCATTGTTAGGACTTGACTTAATTATTAATTTATGTTAATATTTTTTGGTCTTTATAATATAATTTTAATCTAAATTCAGTATTATGCCAAATAAGAAAGCTGCTATTAAGCACTTACGCCAGACCAAAAAAAGAACTTTAGTTAATGCTATTGTTAAAAGGCGTATCAAAAATTTAGTAAAACAAGGCCAAAAAGCTATTGCTGATGGTTCTATTAAAGAAAAACATCAGGCTTTAAGTCATGATTTACAAAAAACCGTAGATAAGGCTGTTAAAAAAGGTTTAATTAAACCTAATGCTGGTAACCGTAAAAAGGCTAGATTTATGAAAAGTATTAATAAATCTTTAGCTAGTAGTAAGAAATAATTTTTGCTTTATTTTATCTTAAAATAATACAGCCCTGCACCGTACGGTGCAGGGCTGTATTTATATTTGGCCAATAATTTTAACAAAGAGTAATTGGGGGTCTAGACTACTGGTTTTAAGTTTAGTATCCAGGATTAATAATTGTTGGTAGATATTTTTTAGTTGTTCTAGGCTATAGTTGCGAGTTTGTTTAAAAGTTTTTTCTGCTAGCCAAGGCTGTATTTTTAAGGCCTGCGCTAAGGCGCCGGGGTAATCAGCTTGTTTAGTAATTAATTTAGCTTTTAGTAGTAAACGATATTGACGGATGATCATGCTTAATAAATATTGAGGATTGGCACCACTATTCATTTGCTCGTTTAAAAGTTGTAGTGCTAGAGCCTTGTCTTGATTGCCTAGGGCATCAATAAAGTTAAAGATATTTTCATCTAGTTTAGCGTTTACGAGCTCTTTAACAGTATTTTCTTCAATATCAGTTTGGCTGTAGTTTGTTAATTTATTTATTTCTTGACTTAAAGCCCATAAGTCATTACCAACATAAGCAATTAATAAACGGATAGCTTGAGGGCTAATATTTTTTTTATTTTTTTGACATTGTTTTTTTACCCAAATTTCTAGTTGGCTGCTAGAAAGTTTGGCAAACTCTTCAACATATTTAAAAGTTTTTAATTTTTTATAAAGTTTAAGTCTGGCATCAGGCTTATTTGTTTCCCAAAAAATTAAGTAATTTTCTTCTGGGCTATCATTTTGTTTTTGTAAAAAATTAAGCAGAGCATCTTGCCAACTGGCTAGCTTTTTATTACTAAAAATATTTTTAATAATAATCAATTTTTTACTAGCCAAAAATCCAGTCACCGAAATAGCCTGAAAAAAATCGTCAGCTTTAATAGCTTCACCATCAAGATGAAGGATATTATGTCCGCCCGGATCAATTTCGCTTTTAAATTTTTTGGCAATAGCATCAATTTTATTTTTAGCTAGCCAAGAATTTTCGCCGTAGTAAAAGAATATCATGTTAATTTAAATCTTTTAATTCACCCCAATTTTTACCAATTTCCAGATCAGCAATCAAGGGTATATTTAGACGATGAATATTTTCCATAGTGTTTTTTACAAATTCAGCCACCTTTTTTACATCATTATCAGGCACCTCGATTACTAATTCGTCGTGTACTTGTAGTACTAGTTTAGATTTTGGACTAATACTGTTTAGTTTTTGATGAATAGCAATCATGGCCATTTTCATTAGGTCAGCCGCTGTGCCTTGTAAAGGCATATTAATAGCCATGCGTTCAGCAGCACTTTTGAGCATGGGCATAGAAGAGTGAATATCCGGTAAATAGCGACGCCTACCAAAAATAGTTTGAGCATAACCATATTTACTAGCAAATGTTTTGGTATGGTCTAAATACTCTTTTATTTTTTTATAAATACTAAAATATTTATTAATAAATTCCTTAGCTTCATTTCTATTTAAACCTGTGCGCTGGGCAAGACCTAAAGAGCCTAGTCCGTAGAGTACACCAAAGTTTACTTCTTTGGCTGTGCGCCTGATTTCTTTAGTGACTTGTTCTAAAGGAATTTTATGAATTTCAGCAGCGGTGCGAGCATGAATATCTTCGCCTTTTTTAAAACTAGCCATCATCTTAGGGTCTTGCGATAAAGCAGCGGCTAGTCTTAGTTCAATTTGAGAATAATCAGCCGATATTAAGCTAAAGCCAGGTGGAGCAATAAAAGCTTGTCTGATTTTTTTACCAAGTTCAGTACGTATGGGGATGTTTTGTAAATTAGGATCAGAAGACGATAAACGACCAGTAGCAGTAACAGTTTGATTAAAACTAGTATGTAAACGGCCACTATTTTTATCTACTAGCAGGGGCAAGGCTCTAATATAAGTGGTTTGTAATTTAGTTAGTTCGCGGTACTCAGAAATCAAAGGAATAATAGGATGTAGATCCATCATTTTATCAAGTTCGGCAGCTGCGGTTGAAATTCCAGTTTTAGTTTTTTTAATACCAGCGACACTAATCTTTAAATCTTCAAATAATATTTTTTTAAGCTGTAAAGGTGAGCTAATATTAAATTGGCTACCGGCTAGTTTAAATATTTTTTCACTAATTTTAGCAATATCCTGATCAAATTTTTTCTCCATAATGTGCAAAAATTTTTGATCTAGTAGTACGCCATTTATTTCCATGTCAGCCAGAGTGGTTACTAGGGGCATTTCAATATTTTGTAATAATTCTAAATTTTTATTATCTTTAATAATTGGTAATAGTTTTTGGTAAAGTCTTAAAGTAATATCAGCGTCTTCAGCTGCGTACCAACCCAATTTATCCAAAGGAATATTAGCAGTGACAATTGTTTTTTTCTGCTCAGCCTCTGACACCAAATCATTTAATTTTAATTTACGATAGCCAAGGTAGGAAAAACTTAATTCTTCTAAACGTAAACCGCGGTTAGGGTTGATTAAGTAGGCGGCGATCATGGTATCGAAATATAAGCCTTTAGTTTCTATGCCTAATAATTTTAAGACCTTAAAATCAAATTTTATATTATGACCAATTTTTTGAATTTTATCATCTTCTAAAATTGGTTTTATGTCTTTTAGTACCTGTTGTTTAAATTTTTCTTCTGTTAAGGAAATAAAATAAGCAGTCCCTGAGGTCCAAGCTAAAGATAAGCCTAGAATTTTTTCTTGGAAAATATCTAAACCAGTAGTTTCAGTGTCTAGAGCAAATATTTTTTGCGTTTTTAATTCAGTTAATAGTTTTTGCCACTCAGTAAGAGTGGTAATTATTTTATAATTTTCGCTAGTAGTTTTAGCTTGGCTATGGATGCTAAAATTTAGCTGTTGGTTTAAAGGAATTTTTTTGAGTAAAGAACTAAATTCAAATTTTTGAAAAATTTTATAAACCTCATTAGCATCGTATTGATTCCATGTGGCCTTGTTCAGGTCTATTTCAATCGGTACGTCAGTAACAATGGTGACTAATCTCTTGCTTAGAGTTGCTTCGGTCTGATATTTGATTAATAATTCCCGGGTACGATCTTTGATGCTAGGGCTATTTATTTTTTTGTAAAGATTTTCAAGGCTCACAAATTCTTTGATTAAATCACTGGCCCCTTTTTCACCAATGCCTTTGACACCCTTAATATTATCAGAGTTATCTCCTTGTAAAGCTTTAAAATCAATTAGCTGTTCTGGTTTTAAACCGTAGCGCTCTATTACAGCTGCTTCATCGTAAATAACAGTATCATTAAAACCTCTTTTTAAAGTTAAAACTTTTGTTCGCTTATTTACTAATTGGAGAGCATCTAAATCACCAGTAACAATAATAGTTTGTACTTCTGGATTTTTTTCATAAGTAGTTTTAGCAATAGTACCAATGACGTCATCAGCCTCAAAGCCTTCTTTAGTAATAACCGGTATATGAAAAGCCTCCAAAACCTCCTTGGCTAGTGGTATTTGATCATAAAACTCTTGCGCTTGTTTTACGCGTTGCGCTTTATAGTCTGTATATTCATGGTGACGAAAAGTTTTACCAGCCAAATCAAAAGCAGCGATAATATAATCTGGTTTAAGCTCAGTTATGATTTTTAATAACAGCGAAGTAAAGCCATAAACAGCATTTACCATTAAACCGTCTTTGGTAGATAGTGCGGGAATAGCATGCCAGGCACGATGCATTAAGGCATTGGAGTCGATAATTACTAGTTTTTTGTTATTTTTGGCCATTATTTTTAAATAAATTCTTATTTTATAATAGCATTTATAGGGGTTTAGACAAGGGCGTAAATATTGACTTTTTATGATTTTATTATATAATAGGGTAGTTATTTAAAATGAGCGGGTGTAGTTCAGTTGGCTAGAACGTTTCCTTGCCAAGGAAAAGGTCGCCGGTTCGAACCCGGTCACCCGCTCCAATTTTCGATATGCTCAGGTTGTCGATTATATCTTAAATAACGTTATAAATTGGTTAAACATGGCTTAAGCAAGCGGAGCGCGCCGAAGGGTCACTTCGCTCCAATTTATGTAACTTAGTTAGCCGGCGTGGTGAAATTGGTAGACACGCAGGACTTAAAATCCTGTACCCGTAAGGGTGTGTCGGTTCGATTCCGACCGCCGGTACCACTCGATTCGTCTTTTGTAAAACAAAAGACTCACTCGTGGTTTCGGGTGTTTATAAAACACCCTCAACCATTAATCAACAAAAATTGAGTGTCCTGAGCGAAGTCGAAGTACATAAACGAATTATAAAGAAGCCTTTGGGGCTTTTTTTGTTTGTCTTGACAATATTTAGATAAATTGTTATGGTAAAAATATAAGTAAATATTATGAATAATTTAAATCGTTTAGCTAATTATTGGGCTCATCCCACTATGAAATCCGGTTTTGAAGACCAGGGCGTCATTTTAGCTTTGTTTAGCCTAGGCGGTTTTAAGATGAATTGTTAAATATTATATAATAATTGCATTTAAAGAACGCCTTGGCTAGCTAAAGTCCAAGGCGTTTTTGTATAAACTCAAGGCTTAGCTAGATTTGTACCTTGACAATGCAAAGGCGGAAAGGGGAAAACTTATGGTAAACAGGACAATCAAAATTTATTTACTACTTGCTTTTGCCAGTAAGCTTAGTGTAGCGTTTAGCTTTACTACTTATGTGATGTTTTTGCTTAGTCGTGGTTTAAGCATTTTTGAAACCAGTCTAGTTAATATGGTTTTTTATGCAACTTTGTTTATTTTTGAAATTCCAACCGGAGCTCTGGCTGACGTTTTTGGTCGTAAATTTTCTTTTGTGCTATCTTGCTATTTGACAGCCTTGGGTTTATTTTTCTATTACCTATCGGGGTCATTTTGGGGTTTTGCGCTAGCAGAGGCAACAATTGCTATTGGTTATACTTTTGCCAGCGGTGCTTTTCAAGCGTGGTTGGTAGATAAACTAGGTTATCATGATTTTAATGGTGAGTTGAAAAAAGTTTTTGCTAAAGAACAGGTGCTTAGTAATAGTGCTGTAATTATTGGTGGATTGATTGGTGCTTATGTTGGTAAATTAAATTTGGCTTGGCCTTGGTTAGTGGCTGCTTGTGGTATGGCAGTAGTTGGTGTTAGTGCACAACTGCTTATGAAAGAAGAATATTTTAAAAAACAAAAAATTTCTTGGATCTTAGGTTGGCAATCATTAAAACAAGTAGTGCAATCTAGTTGGCAGGCTGGAGTAAAGAGTAAGCCAGTTAGATTCTTGATCCTTTTGGGGACAGTGCAATATTTTGCTGTGCAAGCTCCTAATATGCAATGGCAGCCTTACTTTTCTAGAACTTTTCATATTAGTAGTCAGTATTTAGGCTGGATTTTTAGCGGGGTTTCAATTTTTATGATGCTTGGATCATTACTAGCTCCTTATTTTGCTCATCGGGTTAAGCAAGAAAAAAGAGTTTTGTTATTGTCACAAGCCATGATTGGCACTAGTTTGATTCTAGCTTCGTTTACTCAGATGTTTAGTACAGCTTTATTGTTTTTTTGGCTGCATGAATTTGGGAGAGGCTTATTTAAGCCCTTAAAAGATCAGTATTTAAATGATGCTATTGAGTCGCCACAATTAAGAGCAACACTTATTTCTTTTGAGTCAATGTCACATCATATCGGCGGTCTATTTGGGTTGTTTGTAGGTGGTTTGTTAGCTCAAGTTTTTGGAATTCAAATAGCTTGGTTAGCCTCAGGTTTACTACTATTAAGTATGTCCTGGTTGTTATCAAAAAACGGCCACGCCTAAGAAGCAAGCGGGGAGATTACATCAAACCGCTTTTTAAATTGACAAAAATGTGTAGTGATAATATACTAGGGCATAACTTTGTTCACTGACAAGTTACTTAAAAACCTAGGAGGTAGGACAATGAAATGGCCACAATCCTTGATTTTGATTAGGCACGATGTATCAAGTTATAATATTTTGAAACAATTGAAAGAGAACGATCCCTTGTATCAAGAGTTTGTAAGATCTTTTGAAGCTAATTCTAATTGTAAGAAGACGCGCAGACTTGCTAGGAAAGTAGCAAGTAAATTTGCCTTGGGTGTTAGTGATCAGGATACTACTTTAGCATCAGAAGATGATAGTCGGGGCTTGCTAGTTGGACAAGCTTTACGTGCTAGCAATCCGTTGCCAGATATCGTATATCTTTCGCCCTATGCGCGGGTACTTGCTACTTTTGAACGCATTTGTCAGAGTTGGCTAGTGTTGCTCGTTTGGAAGATGAGCGTTTGCGCGAACAAGAGCATGGCTTGGCTACGCTTTATAATGACTGGCGAGTGTTTCATACTTTTTTCCCAGAGCAGGCAAAATTTTATGCTATGCAAGGATCCTATTGGTATCGTTATCCGCAAGGTGAAAATATTCCCGATGTTCGTTTGCGTAATAATATTTGGATCAGTACTTTGATCAGAGAGTTTTCTGAAAAACGTGTCTTGGTCGTTACTCATCATTTGAATATTTTGGCAACACGAGCCAATCTAGAGAGATTGTCAGCTGACGAATTTATTTCTTTGGATGAAAATGAAAAACCAATCAATCTGGGTGTTACTACTTATTGTGGCAATCCTAATATTGGTCGCGATGGCCGTCTGGAACTAGCAAGTTACAACCAGGCTCTATGGAAATGATTTTTTAGGAAAGGTTTTTGAGAGACAAGATCTAACAAGCGGGGAGATTATATCAAACCGCTTTTTATTTTTTTAAAACAAAAAACAACCTAGTACTAGATTGTCTATTGGAGACCGCTCTTCAATCCGTCTCCGCCAGTGGGCGGATGGTGGATTTAGGGCAAGCTCATTAAAAATTTAGTTTTTTAATGTTAATATTAGATTTGATCTTTTACTAAGTTTTCTAATAAAGGTTTTATTATTTTTTCTAATATGTCTTCATCAGAAAACATTTCTCCCAATTTTTGCAAAAATTCTTGTCTTTCTATTTCATTTATTTCTTCCCAAGGGTTGAATTTTAGATGTTTTTCAAGCTCAATAGGTGTATCAATACTTTTTTGATCAAAATCAATTCTAATACATTTTACTTCGAGCGCTCTTTCTTTACCAATGTAAGGGATGTCATCTTTATTTATTAGTAAAATTTGTTGCGACAGTTTTGCTATAGGGTAAATTTCATTCATATTAAAATTCGATTAATTCAATTTTTGATTCTGGATGTTGTTTTTTATATTCATTAAAAATACGGCGTATTTCTTGTATTTGTTCTGGAGTTAAACTGTTATTAACAGAGATATGTATAGATTCAATATCTTCCATAGTTAACTGATTGTGAAATTGAGCTTCAGTATAATCATAAGCCCAGACGCTAGACCTGACAAGGTTTTTTCCTTCGGGGTCAACTAGTTTTTTATAGTCAAAATAATAACTTTCTATATCTAAACTCGTAAAGTGTGGTTTAATAGCCGGTGTTGGTGGCCAATGGTTTTGAGGGCCAAGGCTATCATGAAAGGTGATAGTTGCCTTTTTTAGGGCATTTGATTTTTTGATCTTAAAATTTATAGCTCCGTACCAATTGACATTTGTAGGAGGTGGTATTTTGCCAACTCCATTAATAGCGCCGTGTGTTTCATCAGAAAAATAACCATAAATTGGTCGATGTTCTTTATCTTTTTCTAAGTCATCAAGAAAGCCAAACATGGCATTTTCCGCCCTAGCTCTATATTCTGGATTAAGTGTTCCTTGGCTAGTATGAGTTTCAAATTGGCTTTTCCAACGACCATCAACATTTAGTATTCTTTCGAAAACATTAAAATGAGTAGCTCTAAAAAAGTCTGATTGCCCAACCATTTCTTCTACTTTAGCTTGTAGAATAGTTTTAAAATCTTCAACACTAATACCAAGATCAGCGGCAGCTCTTTCATAGGCTCTAGCATGTCTTTTTTCGGCAGCTAGTATATTTTGGCGGATCGTTTCTTTTAATTCGGCGTTACCCTCAATTTCTAAATCATCCCAATTTTCAAAATAATTATAGGTAGCAATAGATTCATAATTTCCACGATCAGTTTTTTCCGCAGTAGTGTTATTTGTGTCTGCTATTTCAGTCATAGTAGCGGAGACGCTTGATTCAGCTATTTCTTCAGCAATTTCAGCTAAGACTGTACTAACGCTCGGTTCAATCTTTTTTGGTTTTTGAGTCTTGGTCTCTTCTTCTGGTTTCATATCGGCTTCTATCTCGGCAATTTTAGCTAAGATAGCGGAGGCGCTGGGCTCTACTTCTTCGTCTGTTCTGGCTTCAACGTTTTTTTCAGAAGTAGTATCATCTAAGTCTGCTATTTCAGTTATAGTAGCAGAGGCGCTTGGTTCAGCTATTTCTTCCTCTGTAGTATGTCTTACGTCACTAATTTTAGCCCTAAAGGCTTTTAGTATTCCTCGAGCTAAACGATCAATCTCAGTAGTCTTTATTTTAGTATCTACAGTTTTTGGTAGAGCAATTTTTTCAAGCATATTTTTATCTATAAGTGATTTTCCAGCCCATTACATAAGAGGTGTCAGCTCTTGATTCTAATATTAATTCATCATCGGCTTCAATTTTTCCATTTTCAAGATGAGGCCCACCAGCGATTATGCCTTGGGGAGGTATATTTGCATTTTTTATAAACCATTCAGTGTTATTATTTTTTGCTCTTTTTAATCCCACCCAAAGTTTTGCCCATCCTAAGCGAGTGTTGCGGTAAGTTTCCGGGTTAAGGTGATCCAAGTATTCAGTATCGCCAATAGCAATTTCCACGTTTAGTAATTCTTTGCCGGGCTCTAATTTTATAATTAGTTTACCATTTTCTATTCTAGCATCTGGTCCAGGATCGCTAGCAGTTTCAAATAAAGGAGGCTTTGTTTGATTTAGAGGTATAGAGCCTACATATCTTCCTTCATTAAATTCACCAGCTCCATATCTTGGTAGTAATTCGTTTTTTTGTAAATCTACAAATTTAGTCCCTTCTGTATATATGCGTTGGTTAGAATCAACTGACTCAACATCTGGGTAGAATACTACTTCAATTCCATGTATATTGGACACGCTGTATTCGGGACTCTTGCCTACATTAGTAAGCCGAACAGCGTCGGCCATAATTTTACCAACTGTTGCTATCCAATCATGTAAAACTTCTTCTTCGGGGTTACCTGCTTCTCTGGTCTCGGCAAATTTATCAGTTCTGTATCCAGCTGGGTCTTTCCATTCTAGCCATCTTTGTTCGTTAATATCGTGTAATTCTACACGACTATAAGCTCCATTTGGGTCATATCCATCTGGACCGATATCTACAGTATATTTATGATTTTTTCTATGTCTCAAAATCACATCTCTAATGATGCGTCTCTTAAATTCAGCTGGTATTTTAAAAAGTAATTGGCGACCAGGCTTTAATTCTCGGCCTTCATATTCTGGCACTGGGAAAGAAATTCTAGTGTATGAGTCAATTTCTGGTTTATCAAAAACCAAATCAATGCTTGGATCATTAAATTCGGTAGCCTCTAAAGCGGCCTTAGTTTTATCTGATAGGTCATCTAAAATATTAGCAAAAGACTGGTCTTTTGGAGATAGGCCTGCTTGTATTTTGATGCTATCTGGCATTTCAGTGCTCATAAGCGTGTGTATATATAATACAAATGTTTTAAATTTTAAGCAAATATTTATTTAACAAAAAACAACCCTATTCAGGATGTCTATTGGAGGCCACCCTTCGACTTCGCTCAGGGCAAGCTCGTAAAAAATTTAGTTTATTTTTAATAAAAAAGTTATTGTTTTATTTTTGGCATTATTACTATTGGAGGCCACGGCCGGAATCGAACCGGCGATAAAGGTTTTGCAGACCTCTGCCTTACCACTTGGCTACGTGGCCTTATTCTATTTTAGTGCAGGTAATTTAGCAGATTTTTATATTTTAAGCAACCTTAAGCTTTTTAAGTTCTTTAAGTAATAATGGATTAAGCTGTCTATTGCTAGCTAAAACTGAAGTAGAATCTTTAGACCAGGTTTTGCCCTGCCAATCAGTAATCATACCACCGGCCGCTTTAACTAACATGATACCAGGAGCAACGTCCCAAATTTTTGGTCCAGAAACAATTAAGCTATCAATATTACCACTAGCTACCATGGCTAGTTCTAGGCTAGTGCTGCCAAAGTGTCGACAGTCATGCGTATTTAAATGATAGTATTCGTAAGCTTTAAAAGCTTTTTTATTGTCGGCTAAAGAACTGCCGTGGCAATAACACATAAAAATATCTTTAGTATTTTTATGTTTAGCAACTTCTAATTTATGTCCATTTTTGTAAGCTTTTTTATGTGTAGCCCAATATAATTCTTTTAGCATTGGCACATAGATAACGCTCATGACTAATTTGTGATCATGCATTAAAGCGATGGCTACAGTAAACAAAGGATTATGAATAGCAAAATTATTAGTACCATCTAATGGATCGATAATCCATTGATATTCTGAAGACTGATGATTGGCACCAAATTCTTCTGATAAAAAATTTATTTTAGAAAAACGTTTTTTTAATGTAGTTAAAATAATTTTTTCAGATTGTTTATCGCATTTGGTGACTAGTTCGTGGCGGCTTTTATGAGTAGCATTGTTGCGTTGAAATTTATTAAATTCTTTAGCTAAATATTCACCAGCTTCTACGGCGGCATATTTGGCTTGTTCTAATTCTAACTTGTATATCATATTATTTCGTTTAACAAAATTAATTGAGCTTTTAGATTATCTAAGTTTATTATAGCAAAAGTTGGGTTATAGCGGATATTGGCAACATTACCAGGATTTAGTATTTTAGTATTTTGAAATTTTTCTTCCCAGGGTTGATGACTATGTCCATGTAGGGCTAAGTCGTAATATTGTGGTTTTTGTTCTAGTATCTTTTTTAGTATTTCTGGATAGTGGGAAAAGATTATTTTTTTGCCGTTAAGCTCAATTTCACCAAATACTTGCCAGATTTTAAGTTTAGAAAATATACTTAGATCCAGGCCATCATCAGCGTTTCCTTTGACTGCAAATACAGGTAGATTTAGTTTATCAAGTTCAGCCCAGGCTTCCTTAGTTTGTAAATCACCAGTACAAATTAAATAATCAATTTTGTTATTTTGGATATAATTTAAAGCCTTGCTTAAATTGGCTAAATTATCGTGAACATCAGATATTACTGCTAAACTTGGCATAGTATAGACATTATAACATAAGCTAAGCTCGTGAAGAAAGTCTTGACAGTTAAAATATTAGAGAGTTAAAATATAAGTAACGATGATTGTGTGAAAGCCCGCGAAGGCCTAAACAACAGTTGTGTTGTAGCCAGCTGGTCAGTAAAAATCTGGGTTTGTACACCAGAACCAGTGCCGATCACGCACAATGGTGATCTAGCGGACGAGAAGGTCGCACCCCGACCTGTAGCTAAGGCGGAATCAAGAAGGTTCCCGCAAAGATGGCAACATTGCCGAAGCTCAGGGTGGCTGGGTTGCTTCAATCCAGAACACGGTAACACGATCAATCGTGCCTTGCTTCGGCAAGGCTTTTTCTTTATCTATAAATATTTTTTGGCCGGAAAGTCATCTGGCCAATGTTGTTGTTTTTTAATTTCTTCGCTACTGGCATTAGGAGCATATTTATAATTTTTCCCATAACCAAAGTCTTTCATTAGTTGGCTGGGAGCATTGCGCAGTACTAAGGGTACGCCTAAATGACTAGTGGTTTTAGCATCAAGCGCTGCTTTAGCATAGCTAGTGTAAATAGCATTTGATTTTGGTGCTTGCGCTAAATAAACTACCAGTTCAGCCAAAGCAAGTTTACCTTCAGGCATACCGATAAAATGCACAGCATCTTTAGCAGCAGTAGCAAGTATTAGGGCTTGTGGATCAGCTAGGCCAACATCTTCAGAAGCAAAGCGAATTAGGCGTCTAACAATGTATAAAGGATCTTCGCCGGCCTCTAGCATGCGGGCTAGCCAATAGAGAGCAGCATTAGGATCAGAGTCACGTAAACATTTGTGCAAAGCCGAAATAATATTATAATGTTCTTCTCCATTTTTATCATAATAAAGTACAGAACTTTGAATAGCCTCGCGAATATCAGCTTCGGAGAGCTCGCAATTTTCTTTGACTGAGGCAGCAATTTCTAAAGCAGTGAGTAATTTACGAGCATCGCCACCAGCAAAAGAAAGTAGTATTTTTTCAGCAGCTTCATTTAGAGTTATTTTTTGTTTACCCAAGCCCTGATCTTCGTCTGTTAAAACTTGTTTTAATATTTTTTTTAAATCAGTAGTGGTTAAAGATTTTAGGGCTAATACACGGCAGCGAGAAAGTAAGGCCGAATTAATACTAAAAGAAGGATTTTCAGTAGTAGCACCAATTAAGGTTAAAGTACCATTTTCAACATAAGGTAAAAGTACATCTTGTTGAGCTTTATTAAAGCGGTGAATCTCATCTAAAAATAATAAAGTTTTAGTTTTTAAAAAATCAGCATCTTGGCGAGCGACGTCGGCAATTTTTTTGATTTCAGGCGTGCCAATCAAGACGGCGCTAGTAGCGATAAATTTATAATTTAATTCTTGACTTAAAATTTTAGCTAAAGTTGTCTTGCCTACACCTGGTGGTCCCCAAAAAATTAAGGAGCTTAAACTTTGGTTTTTAACCATTTGGCTTAAGATTTTATCTGGTCCTAAAATATGCTCTTGCCCATAGAATTGGGAGAGTTTTTTAGGGCGCGCCCGGTCAGCTAAAGGTTTATTATCGCTCATAAATTTGACTTTATTTAGGCATCTTAACATTCTTAAGTAAAAAAATAAACCCGGCCGCGTAAAACGCGGCCGGGTAAGAAATAAAATTATTTAATAATAGTATCACTTATCAACTTCATTACTTTTTGATTTACTAAAGCATTACGTAAGTATTCTTGGTATTGAGGTAGACGCATATTTTCTAATGCTTCTGGATGATCTTTATACATTAGTTCTTCTTTAGCTATTTCCGCTTTTAGCTCTTCTGGGCTTACTTCTGTTTTTTCTTCTTGAGCTATTTGTCTTAAGGCTAAAGCAGCCTTAACTCTTTCTAAAGCTGGTGTTTCAAAATCTTTGTGTAAGTCGTCATGAGTTTTGTTGATTGATTTTAAATAACCAGCCATATCTAGACCTTGTTGCTCTAAATCACCTTCAAGCTCATGAATCATCTTATGGATTTCATTATCAACTAGAACTTCAGGTATGTCTTCAATTTGAGATTGAGCGATAATAGCTTTTATGGCTTCGTTTTCATTTTTTTGTTGAGCTCTTTTGGCCTTGTCTTGTTCAATATTATTTTTTATTTGCTCTTTTAGTTTATTTAGGTCATCAAAAGCAAATTTTTTAGCCAAATCATCATTAAGTTCTGGTAAATTTCTTTCGTAGACTTGGACAACCTTTACTTTAAAAGTGGCTAATTTACCAGCTAGTTTTTTTTGAAAGTATTTATCAGGAAATTTTAATTCAAATTCTTTAGTATCTCCATTTTTTAAGCCAAGAATTTGTTCTTCAAAACCAGGAATCATTCGTTCTTCGCCAAGTATAATTGGGTATTTATAATTTTTACCACCTTCAATAACTACTTTGTCAATTAAAACTTCAAAATCAAGCTCAACCTTGTCATTGTTTTGAGCAGGTCGATCAACTGGTTTTTCTTGAGCATTAAGTTCTTGCAATTGTTTTAAGGTTTTATCAATATCGGCTGCTTCAACCTTAATCTCTTCTTTGGCAATTTTTAATTCTTTCCAAGCACCCAAAGTTATTTTAGGTAGCAAAGCAACCTTTGCTTTATATGTAAGGGGATTACCAGGGGCCATTTTTTCTATATTAATATCAGGTCGACCAACGGTTATTAATTTTTCTTGATTTACAGCTTCAAAAAAACTTTGACCGATAATATCGTCTAAGGCATGTTGCAATATAGCCATTTCACCAAAGCGATTTTTTACGGTCTCATAAGGTGCTTTGCCGGGTCTAAAACCAGGAATTTGACTGGTTTGTGATAATTTATTGGCAGCCGTCTTTAAATGAGGTTCAACTTCATCGGCCGTTAGTTCAATTAACAGTTCAATTTGATTTTTGCCTAGGTCATTTTTAGTAATTTGCATAGTATAGATTTGTAAAATTTAGCAGACGCAGTATACCCTGAAATAGCTCCAAAGTCAATTGTAAAATGCTTATTTATAAAATTTTTATTTTTAGTGAAAAAATGTTATAATATAGTCATATTAAATTAATAAAGCGGTTTAAATTTTTAGAGTTATAGTTTATGGCTTCAAGTTTGCCAATAAGTCAAGAAGAACTTAAATCTATCTTAATCACTGCTGGTGTAATCAAGGAAAATGATTGGGTAGAAGCAGAAAGAAACGCTGCTAGACGACGTCGAGGAATCGAAGAAGTCTTGATCGAGCGTGGTTTTTTTAATGAACGCTATCTTTATGAATTAATTGGTGACGCTATTAAGATCCCTTATGTTAATTTACGTAAGCGTCGTATTGATCCAGAAGCAATTGTTTGTCTAGATGCTAAAATTGCAGAAGAAATTCAGGCCATACCTTTTAGTTTAGACAATGATATTTTAAAGATTGCTTTTGTTGATCCTCGCAATCAAGAGCATATAGAAGCAGTGCAAGCTAATGTCAAATACAAGTTTAAGCCTTTTATGACTAGTGCTCGTAATTTTGCTTTTGCTTTTAGGTTGTATCAAAGAAATATCAAAGAAGAACTTTATAATATTATTAATAGCGTTTCTGGTGATAATAGTAATGTTGAACATAATCAATTAGATACGCCAATTATTAAAATAGTCGATTCTATTTTAGAATACGCTATGTTTGAGCAGGCTTCTGATATTCATATTGAGGCTTTGCCTGATGCCGTGGTGGTGCGTTTTAGGGTTGATGGTGATTTACATGATGAAGTGGAGTTGCCGGTGACCATGCACGACGCTATTATTGCTCGCATTAAAATTTTATCTAATTTAAGAATTGACGAACACCGTATTCCGCAAGATGGACGTTTTTCCTTTAGAATTGCCAATGAAGAAGAGTCAGTGCGTGTTTCTATTATCCCAGCTTTTTATGGGGAAAAGATAGTTATGCGTTTACTTACAGATGAAGCGCAAAACTTGAGTTTAGAAGATATTGGTTTTTCCGAAAAACACGTTAAAATCATGAATAAACAGGTGGAAAAACCATACGGTATGATTTTGGTGGTAGGTCCTACTGGTTCTGGTAAGACTACGACTTTGTATACAGTTTTAAATATTTTAAACACCGAAGATGTAAATATTTGTACTATTGAAGATCCAATAGAATATGGTGTTCATCGTGTGAATCAGACTCAGGTAAACAATCAAGCCGGCTATACTTTTGCCAATGGTTTACGTTCTTTATTAAGGCAAGATCCTGATATTATCATGATCGGAGAAATTCGTGATAATGAAACAGCTCAAATTGCCGTGCGTGCTGGTCTTACTGGTCATTTAGTTTTATCTACTTTGCATACTAACAATGCTTCGGGTGCTCCACCGCGTTTGCTGGATATGGGCGTAGAACCATTTTTAGTTTCTTCTACTTTAAACGTTGTTATTGCTCAACGTTTGGTTAGACGTATCTGTCAGGATTGTATTTATAGCTTTAAATTAAATAAGGATGAAATAAAGAGTTTAAGTTCAGAAATGGACTTAGACTTTATGCTTAAACGTTTTCATGAATTAGGCGTTATTAAAGAGGATTATAAAAATTTTTCCGATTTAACCTTTTATAAAGGTAAGGGCTGCAGTCGTTGTCACGGCACTGGTTATTCTAAGCGTATTTCAGTAATGGAAATTTTAGAAAACACAGAAGCCATTCAAAAGTGCATTGCCAGAAATGCTACTTCTAGTGAGATTTTAAAAACAGCTATTGAGCAGGGCATGGTGACCATCTTTGAAGATGGTATGCAAAAAGCCTTACTAGGCATTACCACTATTGAAGAGGTTTTAAGAGTAAAACGTGAATAAAAATTAAAACAAATATGGAATATTTAAACATCAAACACCAAAAGATTGATGATACTAATAAAGCAAAAAATGCTAGCAAACTAGGTTTAGTTGTTAAGGATGCTGACAAAACTAAAGCAAAGCTGGCAGCTAAGAAAAATAAGAAAATCAGTAATAAAAAGCACTCTTTTTTTGGTCGTGTTACTTCTTCTGATCAAATGTTATTTTTAGGGAATTTAGCCACTATGTTGAAAGCTGGCTTGGCTTTGGCGCCAGCCTTGGTAACTCTAACCAAAGAAACTAAAAATAAATATTTTCGTGCTGTTCTCCAAAATTTATATCAATTAATAGAAAATGGTCAAACCTTATCAGATGGCATGAAACAATATCCTAATGTTTTTCCAGAGATGATTATTTCAACCGTTGAGGTAGGGGAAAATAGTGGTTCTTTGTCTGAGGCTTTAGCACATCTAGCTGATATTTTAGAATCGCAAAAAAAATTAAAAAGTAAAGTTGTCGGCGCTTTAGTTTATCCAATTGTGGTAATAGTAGCCGTGATAGGCGTTAGTTTATTTTTAGCTTTTTTTGTATTTCCGCAATTGGTTGCAGTTTTTGAAGAGGCGGAAGTAAAACTACCTGCAATTTTAGTGGCAGTTAATTTTATTATCAATGCAATTCAAAACTACGGCTATTATGTGGCACTCGGGTTTTTATTTTTTATATTAATACTTTTTTTATTGTGGCGCATACCAAAAGTAAAACTAGCTTGGAGTATTTTTTCTTTAAAAATTCCTTTTGTTGGTAATTTAATCAAAGAGTATTGCATGTCTCGTTTTGCTAGTAATTTAAGGGCTTTATTTGCTTCTGGTTTGCCCATTGTTCGTTCTTTAGAAATAGTAGCTAAAACTGTGCCTAATTTAAAATACCGCCAGGAGATTTTTGAGATGGCTAAAGAATTAGAAAAGGGTCACTCTTTATCAGAGGCAATGGCTGATAGACCTAAACTATTTAGTTCTATTTCTGTGCAACTATGTCACGTTGGTGAACAGACCGGTGAGCTTGATGGAATTTTAGAAAAAATTGGTGCTTATTATGAAGATAGAGTTAATAATGTTTTGACTAATTTGTCAGCTATTATTGAGCCAATTTTATTAGTTACAGTCGGAATTGCGGTCGGCTTTATTGCTTTATCAGTTATTTCACCAATGTATGAACTTACTCAAAGTTTTGCTGAATAATTTAAAGTTTAAAAATAGCGGCGTTACCATGATAGAGTTAATAATGGTAATAGCTGTTGTTTCTATTTTATCGGTAGCTAGTATTGGCTCTTATCATACTTGGCAAAAACACGTAATGCTTGTTAATGCTACTGATGAATTAAAAAGTGCTTTTAATTTAGCCCAAGGTCAAGCAATTTCGGCTGCGCAAAGTAATAATTGGGGCGTTCATTTAGAAGCTGATTATTATGTTATTTTTCCGGGTAGTTTTTATGATGAGAATAATGTAAACAACCAGCGTCGTAATTTTAGTGGTATCAATATAATTAATTTAGATTCAGCTATATCAGATGGGGTTGGCGCTTATACTAAAGACGTAATTTTTGCTAAATATACAGGCAATACAGTTAATGTTGGAACTTTATTTTTAGCTGCTACTTCTAATTATAGTCATACCAAATCAATTACTATTGATTTGAATGGTCAAGTACAATAATGTCTATTTATAATAAACAAGCGGGATTTTCATTAATTGAGCTGATGATAGCCATTGCTTTTATCGCTGTCACAATTGTCTCAATTTTTAGGGTTAGTGCTTTTAATAGTTATATTAGGAAGACAAATACTGCTAGAACTCAAGCTATATATCATGCTGTGCAAGGCTTAGAGGCTAGTCGCTTGATTATTTGGAGTGATTTAACAACTGGTGACCATGGTTTGGTTCAGGAAAATAATACCTGGCATTTAACCAGTCAGCCTGATCTGCTTGATGGTAAATATTTACGTACTATTAGAATTGAAGATGTTTATCGTGCTAATATTAGCAATGGTAATGTCTACGGTAATATTAGTTCAAGTTCTAATTTAGATCCGGATAGCAAAAAGGTGATAGTAACAGTCAGTTGGACTGGATATGGTGGTAAGCATAAAGAAGAAGTATTGGAAACATATTTACATCGTTTTCGAGCCAACCGTTGGTCACAGATAGATTGGTCTGGCGGCGCCGGGCAAACAAATTGGGCCGATAAAACAAAATTTGACACTAAAAATGCTGGTATTGATGTGACCATACCAGGCGTTTCTACGCTTATTGCTGGATTTTTGGATTGGAATGAAGCAACTACTACTGCTACTTATAGCACCTCGGGCACTTCTGATGATAATGATGTCTTTGAGCTTAATGGTCGGGCTTATGTAGTAACAGATAATAACTCAAGTGGTCCGGAATTTTACATACTAAATGTTAATAATATTCGTAGTCCGCAGTTACTAGGTTCATTTAATGTTGGTGATGGCGTGACCGCCGTAGTGGTTCAGGGTAATTATGCTTATATTTCTACTCGCGCCAATAGCGGTGAGTTTCAAGTTTTGAATATTTCTAATCCTAGCAATATCCAAAGGGTGGCTACTATAAATCTGACAGTTAGTGGTACTAATGATGCAAAAGATATTGTGGTAAATAATAATCAGGCCTATATTGTTCAAGGTAATACTTTATATTCTTATAATATCACTAACCCCAATAGCCCTCAGCCGTTAGATAATGTAAGTATAAGTTATACCGGTAATGAAATTTTTGTATCAGAAAATTATGTTTATGTAGCCACAGAAGACTCTAGTAAAGAATTACAAATAATTGATATTACTAATCCAGCTAACATTTTTTTAGCCGGGCAATATAATCTGTCTGGCTCTTTGCAGGCCACCGATGTTAATGTTCGTGGCAGCCGTGCCTATGTGTCTACACGTGTTAACTCTAATGCCGAATTTTATATATTTGATTTAGAAGACCCGATTGATCCGCAGTTAATAGGCAGTTATGAGACTGGTTATGATATCAATGCTTTTTCGGTAGTCGGCCCTTATGCTTTATTAGGCGTAGCCTTAAGTTCAGAAGAATTAAGAGTGATTGATATTTCTTTTCCAGCTACTATTAATAAAGTATCAGGTTTTGATTTGTATGGTTCTATTTTAGGCATGTCAGCTAATTGTGCGGTTATTTATGCGGCCACTACTGGCGATGCTGGTGAATTTACTATTATTTCTACAGAAGCAACAAATTGCCAGTATGCCTCTTCTGGTACTTTGACTTCCTCAGTTTTTGATACTGGTAGTGATCAGGTAGTTTATAATTGGATAAAATGGAGTGGTATTGCCCCACAAAATACTTCGATTAGATTCCAGCTAGCCAGTAGCAATAATATTGCTGGTCCTTGGAATTTTGTCGGCCCAGATGGAACGGCTAGTACTTTTTATACCAATGGATCAATAGATTATATTAATTATAATTTTCATGCTAATCAGCGCTATCTGCGCTATAGTCTCTATTTAGATACTAGTTCGGAATTACAAGTCCCAGTTTTAGAAGATGTAACTATTAGTTATTCCACCTATCCATGATAATAAATAAATTAAAAAATAAACATTTTAATCAAAAAGGTTTTACAATGATTGAAACCTTAGCTTATTTATTTATTACAAGCTTGTTATTGATATTAATTATCAGCTTGATTACTAATATTTTTAATGCTCGTCGTCAATTTAGGGTAGCGGAACTTGCTGATCGTAATGCCCGTTATATCATGAGTTTTGTTTTAAATAAAGTTCATAATGTTGATTTGATTGATCAGACGGGTACAAGTTCTAGTGATATTTATTTTTATGATTTGCCAGACAAGCGTTTTAATTTTTCATTAGAATCAGGTAATTTAGTCTTTCGTTTAGTAGAGGATAGCGGCACAGGCTTTCCTGAACAAAGCACAGCTATAACACAAAATTTGAATTTTAATGGAGTTGAAGTTAGTAATTTTTCTCTAAGTAATCTAGAAGACAATTTTGGTCGCGAAAACCAAGGTGTTCATTTTACTTTTACTTTACGAGTTGGTACTAGTAGTGATCGTTATGGTTTTATAGAGGAAGATTTTAGTACTTTTTTTAGTATACGTTAATATGAAAATATATTTAGAAATTTTTAAAAAATTAAAGAGCTCAGACGGTTCCGCGGCCCTAGTGGCTTCAATGATGGTTTCGGCAGTGGTTTTATCTGTAATATTATCAGTTTTAATTTTAAGTTTAAATGCGCGTGCCGGTGTACAATCTTTTGTTGATTCGGTACAGAGTTTTTATGCGGCTGAGGCTGGAGTTGGTGAATCATTATTTCAACTTAGGAAAGAGCCTGATAATTTTTCCTTTGATCAGTTGATAGTTGGACATGTGCCAGTCGATAGCCAGTTTGTAGAAGTAGCTGGTACTTGCGATCCGCCAGCGCAGTGTCAATTTTTGCCAAATTCTGGTTGGTGGGGTGAATATTTTAATTATTCTGTTAGTCATCCTGATATGGAAGTTAATCCTTATCCAGGACCCACTCCTACTCCCACTGAACATGATTGGTATGATGATACCTATAAAACTCATGAACAGATAGATGCTAATTTACTTTTGCCAAATAGTATGTGGTTTCCTTATGATGGCACGCAATGGGAAAATAAAGAGGGCTATGCCCATGATTATCATTTTGGTATGCATTGGCGTGCTAAAGTAACAGCACCCCTAGAAGGTAATTATAGCTATTCTCTAGCCTCAGATGACGATTCCTGGGTTTTGCACAATGGTATTGTGATTGTAAATAATAGTGGTACTCATGCAGCCTTTGTAAAAACTGGTAATATTTATCTGACGGCTGGTGATAATTTGATTGATATCTATTTTGCAGAAAGGCATACAGTTGAATCTGGATTTAGATTCTTTTTTGATAATAGTAATTTGATTATTACTCCTTGGCCAGAAGGTTGTGGTGAAGATTTTCAATGCAATTCTCATATTGAATCAAATGCCAGTACAACTAAAGCAATGCGCAAAGTGCGCTATACTTGTAATCAAGCAATTGAAAATTGTGGCTGGAGCGAACTTATTCCTTAAATAAAATATTAAATAAAAAACCGTCCATCTCCGCTGTCCGCCAATTGGCGGAGGCGGATGGTGGACGGTTTTTGTTTACTTGTTTATAGCATCATTGAGATTAATAGCAATGCTACTACGTTTAAAATTTTAATCATGGGGTTAATAGCTGGACCAGCAGTGTCTTTGTAGGGGTCACCAACTGTGTCACCAGTAACAGCTGCTTTATGAGCATCTGATCCTTTGCCACCGTGGTTGCCTTTTTCAATATACTTTTTAGCATTGTCCCAAGCGCCACCACCAGAGGTCATAGAAATAGCGACAAATAAACCAGTAATAATACTACCAACTAAAGTACCGCCTAAAACAGCAAAGCCGTTTGATTTAAAGATAATTACTATTAAGATTGGAATTAAAACAGGGATTAAAGCAGGTATAATCATTTGTTTAAGAGCACCTTTGGTAACAATATCTACAGCTGAACCGTAATCTGGTTTATCAGTACCAGTCATAATACCTGGTTTTTCTTTAAATTGACGACGTACTTCTTGGACAATATAGCCAGCAGTTTTGCCAACAGCTTCCATTGATAGGGCACCAAAGATATAAGGTAAAAGAGCGCCGATAAATAGGCCAGATAAAACAAAAGGATCATCTAGTCTAAAGATAATATTTTTACCAGCAGTTTCTAGCTCTTGAGTATAGGCTGAAAATAATACTAAAGCAGCAAGGCCAGCAGAAGCAATGGCATAACCTTTAGTAACAGCTTTGGTTGTATTACCAACGGCATCTAATGGGTCAGTAATATTTCGGACGCTTTCTGGAAGTCCTGCCATTTCGGCAATACCACCAGCGTTATCAGTGATTGGACCATAGGCATCAATAGTAACAATCACACCAGCCAAAGATAACATGCTCATAGCAGCCACAGCAATGCCGTAAAGTCCGGCCCAGTGAAAGGCTAAGATAATACCGGCAACAATGACAATGACTGGCCAAGCAGTTGATTTCATAGAAATAGCGAGTCCTTGAATGACATTGGTACCATGGCCAGTTTCAGAAGCCTTAGCAATTGATTTTACAGGAGAGTATTTGGTAGAAGTATAATATTCGGTAATCCAAACAATTAAAGCAGTTACACCAAGACCAACTAAAGCAGCATAAAAAATATTAGTATATTTATAACTGATTAAGTCAGACATTAAAGCTTTAGTTACGAAGTAAAAACCAATCATAGCAAATACACCGGCAGCAATTAAACCTTTGTAAAGAGTATTCATTATTAAACCTTTTTTCTCTATTTCTTCTACGTTATGTTTTTTGTCTAGTTTTATAAAGAATAAACCAAATAAGGAAGCAATAATAGCAACAGCGCCTAGAGCTAGAGGATATTGGATAGCTTTTTCGGTGTGAGGGAAAGTTAGGTAGCCCAAAAGCATTGCCGCTACTAAAGTAACGGCGTAAGTTTCAAATAAGTCAGCAGCCATACCAGCGCAGTCACCAACATTATCACCAACATTATCAGCAATAACAGCTGGGTTTCTTGGATCATCTTCAGGAATACCAGCTTCTACTTTACCGACTAAGTCAGCACCAACATCGGCAGCCTTGGTAAATATACCGCCCCCCAAGCGAGCAAAGACCGATATTAAACTACCTCCAAAACCTAGACCAACTAAATGTTTAACAGTAATAAAAGGTAGCGCATAGAGTCCAGCAACACCCAAAAGAGCTAAGCCAACTACAAGCATACCAGTTACTGATCCGCCTAAGACAGCTACTTTTAGAGCAGATTGAATATCTTTTTTTGCAGCTTCAGCAGTGCGAACATTAGCACGAACAGAAACATTCATACCAATAATGCCAGCAGCAGCTGAAAGTACAGCGCCAACAATAAAGGAGAAGGCTGTTGCCCAATCAATAGCAAAACCTAAGATAATAAATAGAGCAACAGCTAAGTAGGCAATAGTGCGGTATTGACGAGTAATATAAGCTTTAGCGCCAGTTTGAATTGCTTTGGCAATTTCTTGCATTTTTTCATCGCCACTGGGAAATTTTAATATTTTTTTGATCATCAAAGCCCCAAAAGCAATAGAGATCAAGGCAGCGACAATGGACAAAATTGTGATAGTATCCATACTTTTTTAAAAATTAATTAATTATTCTGATTTTTTAGTTTTTTTAACTTTAGGAGCAGCTTTTTTCTTTTTGCTATCATTATCTTCAGTAGTTTCATTTTCAGCTGCTGTATTTATTTCGACCTCTTCATCTTCTTTGCTAATTTCATCTTCATCTTTTTCTTTAGTTTCGGCTTTTTCTTTTTTGCCGTCACTAGGAATAATATCTATTTTCCAGCCAGTAAGCTTTGCAGCTAGGCGAGCATTTTGTCCACTTTTACCAATAGCTAGTGATAGTTGATCTTCAGCTACTTTGACAGTAGCAGCCTTGGCTTCTTCATTGATATTAATAGAAGTAATATTAGCTGGACTTAAAGCGTGGGTGATAAATATTTTTGGATCAGCACTCCATTCAATAATATCAATTTTTTCACCACCTAATTCGGAAATAACAGTTTGGACGCGAGCACCGCGTTGGCCAACGCAAGAACCCACTGGATCAATATTGCTTTCAGAGGAACTGACAGCAATTTTAGAACGAGCACCAGCTTCACGGGCAATTGCTTTTATCTCAACTGTGCCGGCTGCAATTTCAGGAACTTCAGTAGCAAATAACTCGCGGACAATATCAGGGTGGGTACGTGATAATACAATTTCTGGTCCTTTATTACCCATACCAACAGCTACTATATAAAAATTTAATCTAGAACCAATATTGTATTTTTCAAAACGAATTTGTTCTTCGGGTGGTAAGACACCACTAGCTTGTCCTAAGTCCACGATATAGCGACGGCCTTCACTTCTTTGGATGGTTCCTAAAACTAGTTCGCCTTGCTTGTCTTGGTATTCACTGAAAATATGATCACGTTCAGCTTCGCGTAAACGTTGGATAATTACCTGTTTAGCAGTTTGAGCGGCCATACGGCCATATTCTTCTGGTACAGGTAATTTTGTTTCGATTACATCGCCAATCTTGTAATCAGGATTAATAGTTCTTGCTTCGGATAGCATGATTTCAGAACGAGGATTAAATTTTTTGATAATATCCTCTTCTGCTATTTCAGCGCCAGCTTCTCTGCTTAGACGTTGTTCTTCCCACTGGGCTTCTTGAGCCTCAATATCAACATCTTCTACTACAGTTTTAACATCAAAAACAGCAGTTTGGCCATTGTCGGCGTTAAAAACTACTTTGATGTTTTGGTTTGGTGTACCAAACTCTTTGCGGTAGGCAGCAGCTAGAGCCGCTTCAATTGCTCCAATAACAGCTTCCATAGACAGATTTTTTTCTTGGCAAATCTGCCGGATGGCTGTTAGGAGGGTATTGTTTTGTGCCATGATTTTTTAGCTTAATTAACAATTTATAAAAATAAGCTAGTTTAATAATAAACTAGCTTACAACAATAGTAGTATACTCTTTTTGTCAATTTTGGTCAAGGGGGAGCACTAGATCATAAAGCGTTGTAGTTTAGCCTTTTTGCCACTTATTTGTATTGAACAAATTTCAATACTTACTAAAAGATTAGGATAATTGTATTTATTTTGAAGCCACTGCCAGGAATTTTCAATTGCTCTAATTTTTTGTTTACTAATGGCTTCTTCGGGTAGTCCTAAATACTTGCTGGTACGAGTTTTTACTTCGACAATAATAATGTGATTATTTTTTATTAATAATAAGTCAATCTCGCCATAAGGAGTGTTTAGGTTTTTGCCTAATAATTCATAGGCTAAATTTTGGTAGTAGGTGCTAGCTAATTTTTCTCCTAGATGACCTAGTTTGTTGTTAGATATTTTTTTAAACATAAAAAAACAGGTAAGTAAATTAAGCCTGTTTTTTTGTTATAAAATTTATTTTTTACTTTGAGGTAACCATTTATCAAATTCAGCTTTGGCAGCTATTGCAGATTGTTTTTTAGGTAAATCTTTACGCCAATAAATGATAATAGTTATTAGCCAAGCAAAAATAATTATTAACCAAACGAGCAACAATAAGCGTGAAGCTAAATAAATAGCCTGAACTTCTCTAAAGAATACTAGTAGTAGACCAACAATACCAGTACTAAAGCCCCAGGCTCTAATTTTTTTAAGTAAGGTTTTTTTAGGGCCTTGGCTACTTTTAATTTTACGGTAGCATAATATTGCAAGGATTATGGCTCCCAAAAATATTACTAATAAAATTATGCGCATTGGCCAAGAAAAGCCAACGGGAGCATATCTTTGCCAAAGGTAGGACCAATGTAGAAATTGAGTTAAATTCATAATTATTATTTTATGCACATATATTAGATAATTAATCAGATAAAGTCAACCCTTTTTTAAAACTCCCCAAGCAAGGAGAGTTTTAAAGATTTTTATAAAATTAGTTTATTTTTTAGTAAATAAGAGTCCAAAGTGATAACGACCAGCATTAAATTCTTTGGCTAAATTTAAATCTAATTGTTGGCCAATTTCTATTATTTTTTGAGGTTCGATAATAAGTTCAGGAGGTGGCCCAAAACTTAACTCATTTTTTGACCAATCAACAACTAAAAGTCGACCGCCACTTTTTAATAATCTAGTAGCTTCGGCTAAGATTTCATAATGTTTTTTTGATTGGTATAAAACATTGACTAAAATACTAGCATCAAGCGTGCCTTCGCTTATTTTGGTAGCGCCAACAATTTCTAAATTACTCCAAACAGTTTTGATGTTGTTAAGATTTGCCAGCCTAGCTTTTGATTCAATTTCAGACAAGATGTTTTTTACTACATCAACAGCATAGACTTGTCCAACATCACCAACTAATCGAGCTGATTCTAATAAAAATAAGCCACCGCCAGCACCAAGGTCTCCTACCATTTCGCCTCGCTTGAGCTGTAGGATATCTTTTAAAATTTGGCCAGCATCTAGAAGCTCGCTACGTCCAGAATTACTAGTTTGGCTATTGTTATTTGTGTTATTAGTCATATTTTTTTGTCTAAATATATTATAACAAAAATAGCAGTTTTAGGCTATGGATTTGGTAATTGCCAAGTAGATATTAAAGCCCTATAATAGGCTAATAAGCCTTAAGATAAATTTATGTGTGGAATAATAGCCTACATTGGACCAAGACCGCTAGCGCCAATACTTTTAGACGGCTTGGCTAAGTTAGAATATCGTGGTTATGATAGTGCGGGTTTGGCTGTCTTAGATGGTGCTAATTTAAAAACTATCAAACAAATAGGTCGTATCAAAGAATTATCTCAACATCCAGATATCAAAGATATAGGCTGTGGTTTAGGTATTGCTCATACACGTTGGGCAACACATGGTGAGCCTAGTGAAATAAATGCTCACCCGCATCTAGATTGTAGTGGTGAAATCGCCATTGTCCATAATGGTATTATTGAAAATTATACAGCGCTTAAGGAGATTTTAGTTCAAGAAGGACACATAATAAAATCAGCAACTGATTCAGAAATTTTAGCTCACTTAATTGAAAAGTTTTATCAAGGCGATTTAAGTATGGCTATTCGTCAAGCTTTAAAATTAGTAGAAGGAGCTTTTGGTTTGGCTGTAATTAAGAAAAATGAAAATAAAATAATTGTTGCTCGTCGCGGTTCTCCCTTGGTAATTGGCTTAGGGCAAAATGAAATGTTTGTTGCTTCTGATATTCCGGCAATTTTAAATCATACTAGACAAGTCATTTATTTGCAGGACAATGAAATGGCAGTAGTAACTAGTGACAATTATGAAATTACTAATTTAGACGGCGAAATTCTTTCTAGGCAAGTAGAAGATATTAAATGGTCAGTTACGGAGCTTGAGAAAAAAGGCTTTAAGCATTTTATGCTTAAAGAAATTGTTGAACAAGCAGAGGCTCTTACTAATGTTTTGCGAGGACGTGTCAAGAATGGGCAAATAAAATTATCAGTTAATTTTGAGCCGGATAAGATTAAGAGAATTATTATTACGGCTTGTGGCACTAGTTGGCATTCGGCTTTAGTTGGTAAATATTATTTAGAAGCTTTAACTCAAATTCCAGTTGAAGTTGATTATGCTTCCGAATTTCGTTATCGTAATCCTATTTTGGGAGCCCAAGATTTAGTAATTGCAATTTCTCAATCAGGGGAAACAGCCGATACTTTAGCGGCTATTAAAGAGGCTAAAAATAAACAAGCAAATACTTTGGGTATAGTAAATGTAGTTGGTTCTACCATCACCCGTGAAGTTGGTTCGGGTATTTATTTGCATATTGGTCCAGAAATTGGCGTGGCTAGTACCAAAGCTTTTACCGCTCAGGTTTTGACTTTATTATTGTTAGCACTATATTTAAGGCAGCAACTAGGTTGGCCTTTGCCAGCGCAGATCTTAGAAGAAATAGAAATTTTACCAGGCTTTATTAAGCAGACTTTAGATAGTGATAAATTAACCCAACGTTTAGCTGGTATTTTTAAAGATGCTAATAATTTTTTATATTTAGGGCGAGGCTTAAATTTTCCAGTTGCTCTAGAGGGTGCTCTAAAGTTAAAAGAAATATCATATATTCATGCTGAGGGTTATCCGGCTGCTGAAATTAAACATGGACCAATTGCTTTGATAGACAAAAATATGCCCGTAGTTTTTATTGCTACTAAAAATACTCTAACGCAAAAGATATTAAGCAACATGCAGGAGGTAAAAGCTAGGGGCGGTACCATTATAGCAGTGGTTAACGCTGACCAAGAAGATATTTATAAGGTGGCAGATTATACTATTATTGTGCCGACTGTTAGTGAGATGTTGTCTCCTATTGTTAATACTATTCCTTTGCAGCTTTTGGCCTACTATATTGCCGACGGTAGGGGTTTGGATGTTGATAAACCAAGAAATTTAGCTAAATCAGTGACGGTCGAGTAGTTATAAACCTTGACTTTTTGGTTTATTTTTGTTATTCTACTTACGTTTTTCGCCATGGCCCTATCGTCTAATGGTTAGGACACCAGGTTTTCATCCTGGCAATCGGGGTTCGATTCCCCGTGGGGTCACCAAAAAACACCCAAAGTAAATTTGAGTGTTTTTTGTTTGTTTAAAGTTTATTAATTTTTAGCTTGTTTATATTCTGGACTTTCTTTCCAAATTTTCCAAGGCACAGATGAGTTAATAACTCTAGTATTGCCTTTGACAGCTAGTCTAATATCTTCAACTGGGTAACCACCAAAGACATAGGCATTAACTAATAAATTCCAATTTTGAGGAATAGATTTACGATATGGTAACCAAGCAAATAATTGTTTGGCAGTTTTGGTTTCCATACTTCTTTTGTTAACCAAGGCCTTTTGAATTTGGATTAAAGTTCGGCCATAGCCTAAGGGGTTAAAATTATTATCAATTTCTTGTTTGTCATAAAAACCATCGCCATCGCTATCAGCTGAAATTGGGTTAGTGCCATAGGCTGATTCTTGATTATCAGTTAGGCCATCATTATCACTATCAAGCCTAGCCGCAGCTTGAGTTTTGATTATTTTTTCGCCTAAGATTATTTTTTGAAGTTCAGCTTGACTTAGCGGTTTAGTAATAAAGTTTTTTTCTTCAGTAACTACATATTGGTAATAAAGAGTGTCGTATAATTCGATTTTATAATAATAATTAGTATTAGCTTGTAGATCGGTTAAGGTTATTTGATGATTTAAACTAGCCTGTGGGCTAACATTTAGTCTAGTATAAAGTTGGCCAGGATTTAGACCATAATAAATATTAGCTTTGGCCACTAAGTTGGTTTTCCAACTAATAGTTATTTGATTAGACTTGATCAAGTCACTAGTGATACTTATAGGTTGTAATTCAGTGATATTAATTGTAGGGTTAACATTAGGGTTGGGATTACGTAAAGTATTAAAAGCAGCACTAGCAGTTCTATGGCCACCAGTTTCACTTTCAGCGTCAATAACTATAGTATAGTGTTGTTCGGGTAACAAATAATAAATATAAAGATTTTGTTCAGTAGCATAACTCCAAACATTAGCTACTTGCTCGCTACCACCATTATAGTAGTAAGTTATTTTAGCTCTAGTGGCTATATCAGTAGACCAAGTAATGGCTACAGCGTTATTAGTAACTTGTCTAATAGTTATTTGAGGCACGCTTGGTATTTTTACAGTTTCAGTCATTTCGCCAGTATTAAAATTTTGTACAAAAGATTCCGAGCGTTGACCGCTGGCATTAATGGCAACTATTTTATAGTAGTAAGTAGTTCTTTTAGCTAAACCAGTAATAGTAGTGGCGTGTATTGTTTCTACAGCCATGTGATCAACTACTTGGTTTAGATTATTTATACTAGTACCATAATAAACTAAGCCACGACTTGGTTCAGAGCTGTGCCAGTTGATTTTGGCGCTACTATTTTGAATATTAGAAACACTAATAAAATCAATACTAAGTTGAGCCTGCGCTGGCAGGGCTAAACAAAAAATAAACAGTATTAAAGCCTTAATTGTTAGCTTTTTTAACATATTTTTAATTAATATGATATTATTACATAAAATTAAACATTTGTCAATACTGATTGGTTTTATAAGCTAGCCTTTAAGTAGTAAATATCTTTGTTTTGTTTACGGTAGATATTTTCATAAGTAGTGGTAATTTTGAGCTTGGTTTCGGTATTTTCATCTAGGTTTATAGAATTAGCTGTTAAAATTTTTCCACCCTGCTCTTTAATACTTTCTTGAGAATAAACAAATAAATTATAGTTATCAGTTTTTAAATTAATAAGCCCATTAACGCTTAGAATATTTTTGTAAATTTTTAAAAAACGTGGACTACTTAAACGTTTTTTAATTTTTCCTTTTTTGCTTTGCGGGTCAGGAAAAGTAAGCCAAATTTCTTTGATGCTATGCTTTGGAAGAAATGCAGCTATATTTTCTACAGGCATTCTTAAAAACAAGACATTATCAAGCCTTTTGTTTAAAGCTTCGCTAGCACCATGCCATAAACGTTCACCTTGAATATCAATGCCAATAAATTTTTCTTGCGGGTATTCTTGAGCCAGGGCTAGAGTATATTCAGCTTTGCCACAACCAAGTTCTAAGGTAATTTTTTTATTATGGCCAAAAAAATTAGCTAATTTATTTTTTAAATTAGGGTCGTTTATTTCAATAACATTATCTAAGTGATGTAAGGCTTCTATTTTTTGTAGTTTTTTACGAGGCATATTTTTATCATAAAACAAAAATTAGCTGATGTATAGGCCAATTGACAAGACAGTCATTTTTAATTAAAGTATATTACTGATATAATACATAAATGATTAAGATTTTAGCTATTGAAAGTTCTTGCGACGAGACTGCTATTGCTTCTCTAGGGGCTAGTGAGGACTCTTTGCTTTTGCAAAAAAATTTAATTCATTCGCAAGTAGATATTCATAAAAAATACGGTGGTGTTATACCGGAACTGGCCGCTCGACAGCATTTGCAGAATATTTTTCCTTTGCTTGATGAAGCTTTAGGTGATCAAAAAATAAATGATTTTGATTATTTAGCAGTAACACAGGGTCCCGGCCTTATTACTTCTTTATTACTAGGTATTAACGTAGCTAAGACATTGGCTTATGCTAGTCAAAAGCCATTGATAGCAGTTAATCATTTAGAAGGACATATCTATTCAAATTGGTTAAGTCATGATATTTTAGTAAAAAATAGCAAATCGTATTTTCCTAGCGTTGTTTTAATTGTTTCTGGTGGTCATACAGAATTAGTGTTAATGAAAAATCATGGCGATTATCAATTGTTAGGTCAGACTTTAGATGATGCTGTTGGTGAAGCTTTTGATAAGGTAGCTAAGTTATTACTTTTAGGCTATCCAGGCGGTCCAATTGTTAGCGCTAAGGCACTGAAAGGTAATCCTAATAATTATGTTTTGCCTCGGCCAATGCTCAATAGTCAGAATTTTGATTTTAGTCTCTCTGGTTTAAAGACAGCTGTTTTGTATAGTTTAGAAAAGCAGGGTGATATAGATGAACAATCAGTAGCTGATATTTGCGCTGCCTTTGAAGCAGCAGTGATTGAAGTATTGGTCAAAAAAACAATGGCGGCTGTGAAAAGTTTTGGCGCTAAATCTATCATGCTGGCTGGTGGTGTGGCAGCTAATAAAAAATTAGCCGCTAGTCTGCAAGCTGCAGCCCAACTTTTAGGTTTGCCGTTTTTTGCCCCAGAGCAAAAGTTTACCGGGGACAATGCCGCTATGATAGCAGCGGCTGCTTATTATCAAATAATTAGTAAAAAAATGAATGTCATGGCTGGTTCAGAATTATTAAATATGGAACCGCGGGCTAATTGGCAATTAACTGTAAAATAACTTATAATTATTCTAAAGATAAAAATAAAATATGACAGAATATACTAGTCTTAATCCTCAAGAAACAGAGCAAATAGCCATTGATTTAGTTAAAAATTTATCAAGTGGAGCGGTTTTGGCTTTGGCAGGAAATTTAGGGGCTGGTAAAACTGTTTTTGTAAAAGGTTTAGCAAAAGCTTTGGGTATTGAAGATAGGGTAAATAGTCCAACTTTTGTTTTATTAAAAGTTTATAATACCAATCATCCTAGAATAAAAAGATTAATTCACGTTGATTGTTATCGTTTAGAAGGGCAGGAAGATTTACAAGATATTGGTTTGACAGATTTTTTGGATGATCCTGCTAATTTAGTAGTCATTGAGTGGGCTGATCGTATTAGTAATTTGCCAGCCGGCACCAAGCGTATTGAAATAACTTATTTAGAAGAAGATAAAAGAAAAATAGTGATCGAATAGTTTTATGCCAGAGGAAAATATTGATATTTTAGCCAAAGCTTATGAGCCACAGGCCTATGAGGCAGAAGTGTACCAACAATGGTTAGATGGTAATTATTTTAATCCTGATAATTCTCGCAACGAAGGTCCGTTTTTTAGTATGGCCATGCCTCCGCCAAATGCTACGGGCATTTTGCATATTGGTCATGCAGAAATTTTATCTATTGAGGATATTATTATACGTTATAAACGTTTGCAGGGTTATCGTGCCTTATGGTTGCCCGGTACTGATCATGCTGCTATTGCTACTCAAACTAAAGTAGAAAAAATATTAGCTCAAGAAGGAACAGATCGCTATACTTTGGGTCATGATAAATTTATTGCCAGAGTAAAAAGTTATGTAGCTGATTCTCAAAGCACAATTAGAGAGCAGATTCGTAAGGTTGGTTGTAGTTGTGATTGGTCACGTGAACGTTATACTTTTGATGATGGTTTATCACAAGCGGTAAATACTGCCTTTGTACGCATGTATCAAGATGGCTTGATTTATCGTGGTTTAAGAATAGTAAATTGGTGTCCACGTTGTGCTTCTACTTTGGCTGATGATGAAGTTGAATACAAAGAGCAAGATGCTAAATTTTATTATATCCAATATGGACCAATAGTAATTGCTACTACTAGACCAGAAACAAAATTAGCAGATACTGGCGTAGCAGTGAATCCCAATGATGTTCGTTATCAACAATATATCGGGCAAACTTTAGACATTGATTTAGCTGGACATAAAATAAAAGTGAAAGTTTTTGCTGATCTTAGTGTTGATCCAGAATTTGGTACTGGTGCCATTGGCGTGACGCCAGCACATAGTTTAGTAGATTATGACTGGGCTCAGAAAAACAATTTGGAGATTATTAAATTAATTGATGAGCAGGGTAAACTTTTAGCTAGTGGCGGTAAATATGAAGGTCTAGATGTTTTAGCAGCACGCGCGGCCTTTGTAAAAGATTTAGAAGCAGCTAAACTTTTAGTTAAAGTAGAGGATATAAAAAATAATTTATCACTTTGTTATCGTTGTGGTACAGCTATTGAACCTTTGCCATCTGAACAATGGTTTGTGGCAGTTGAAAAAGAAGTGCCGGGTCGTGGTAAGAGTCTAAAACAACTAGCACAAGAGGCAGTTCAGAGTGAAGATATTAAAATTATTCCTAAGCGTTTTATTAAGACTTATAACAATTGGTTAAACAATTTGCATGATTGGTGTATTTCTCGTCAAATTTGGTGGGGGCACCAATTACCAGTTTGGTACGATGAAGCTGGTAATGCTATTGTTGCTCTTGATGAGGCGTCTGCTCAAAAACAGGCTCCTAATAAAGTATTACGTCGCGATCCAGACACATTAGATACTTGGTTTTCTTCTTCATTATGGACTTTTTCTACTTTGGGTTGGCCAGCTAAAACTAAAGATTTAGAAAGATACCACCCAACTACAGTGATGCAAACTGGCTATGATATTATATTTTTTTGGGTAGCCAGGATGATAATCATGAGCGAATATCTCTTACAAGAAAAACCATTTAGTATTGTTTATTTGAGTGGTTTAGTGAGAGACAAGCAAGGTAAAAAAATGAGTAAGTCATCTGGTAACGGTTTAGATCCGATTGAAGTTATTAATGAATACGGAGCTGATGCTTTGCGCTTATCATTGGTAGCTGGTACTACTCCGGGAGCTGATTTTAGAATTTATCCAGAAAAAATTGCCGGTTATCGTAATTTTGTTAATAAGCTTTGGAATATTGCTCGCTTTATCTTTTCTTCAGTAGCAGTAGTGCAAAGAGTCAAGGTGCGTCCACAGGCAGTTAGCTTAGCAGATGCTTGGATTTTGTCAGAATATGATCTTTTAGTAAAAGAGATTACTTCAGATTTTCATAATTGGCGCTTGGCTCCTGCTATTGAAAAATTATATAATTTTACGTGGTCAAAATTAGCGGATTGGTATTTAGAAGTTGTTAAAATTGAAAAAAATATTAATCCAGCTTTAGTTAAAACTAAGGACGAAATTCTTTTATATTTACTAGAAGGCTTATTAAAATTGTGGCATCCTTTTACTCCTTTTGTGACTGAGGTATTGTGGCGCCAGTTTAAGCCAGAACATCTTTTGGTAATAGAACATTGGCCAAAAGCTGAAGAGCCTAAACAAGAAAGTATTAAAAATTTTACTGAATTGCAAGAATTAGTTACGCAGATTCGTAATTTAAAAGCAGCTAATAAAATAGCACCACAACAAAAACCACCTTGTCAGTTGTCTAGTATAATTTTATCCAAAACCGACCTTGAAGTAGTTGCTCGTTTGGCTAGAGTAGAATTGGTATCCGATTTAACAAATGCTCAGACAATAAATATTGGCCAGAGCACTATTATAATTGATTTAAACCAAGGTTTAAGTGATAAAGAAAGACAGTCTTTGACAGATTATTGTGCTAAATTAAAAATACAATTGTCTAATAAAGATTTTATAAATAATGCACCTCGGCAAGTAGTTGATGATTTAAAGGAAAAATTAAAGCAAGCTGAAAAAAAATTAAGTAAATAAAAAAATAGTCCGCCATCCGCCAACCGGCGGAAGCGGACTATTTTTAAGTTTAATCTTTTACTTTGCTCCAAACTTCATCAATAGAAGTGATGCCTTCCAGGGCTTTTAGCAAGCCATCTTGTAGCATAGTGATCATACCACTTTCTATAGCCATTTTTTCAATTTCATACTCAGAGACATTGCCGGACAAAATAATTTTTTCAATTTCTGGGGACATTATGAATATTTCATAAATACCAGTTCGGCCCTTGTAGCCTAAATTATGGCATTCATTACAGCCAGTGGCTTTATAAAATTTTAAATTATTTAAATCAGTAGATGTTTGACCTGATTCTGGTTTAATTAATTTTAAAGTATTTAGAATATCAGTCATTTTAGTATTATCAATCGTGTTGTCTTCTATTTTACAATGAGGACAGAGTTTACGCACTAAACGTTGACCAATAATTGCATTAAGTGCTGGTGCTAGTAGAAATGATTGTACTCCCATGGCGAGTAATCTAGGGATAGTAGCAGCAGCCGAATTAGTGTGCATACTGGTTAGCATCAAGTGTCCAGTTAAAGCTGCATTGATAGCGGTATCGGCAGTTTCTAAGTCTCTAACCTCACCAACCATGACAATATCAGGATCTTGTCTTAAAATCGCTCGCAAGCCTTTGGCAAAAGTATAGCGGGTGGTACCTTCTTTTTCTTTGTCTTTACTGGCTTCAGAGCTACTTTTATTTTCAACTTGGCTTTGAACTATACCGGGTAATTTGTATTCAATTGGATCTTCTAAGGTTATAATTTTTGTCTCTGGTTTATTTAATTTATTTAAAATCGCATACAGGGTCGTTGTTTTACCAGAACCAGTAGGACCAGTAGCTAAAATCATGCCATTAGGTTTGCTCATCTGGTTTTGTAGATCGTTAAAAGATTTGCCTCGTAAACCTAGAGCTTCAAATTGTAAACCAACGCTAGAAGAGCG
>CAZHLU010000002.1:0-1102 GCA_964533435.1 uncultured Gammaproteobacteria bacterium
TATTTTACCATTACAAATTTTGATTATTAGTTTGCCATTTTTATTTGTTAATTTTGCTTTATCTTATTTTTTGAATGCGACCGATAAACAAACTACTAATACTAGAAATTTAGGTTTAACTATGATTTTGAATGTGGTTTTGAATCTGATATTAATACCAAAGTTGGCTGCCGTTGGCGCGGCTCTAGCATCTTCTATTAGTACCATCTTTTTATGTATGATAGATCTTTGGGCAGTAAAAAAGGTGCTTATTAATAATTTAAAAATTTGGTGGCCACTAACTAAAGCCTTGGTAGCAGCTATTTTAATGGTAATATTTTTAATATTATTTAAAGATAATTTCCCCTTATTTTTAACGGCTATTTTAGCAGCCTTAATCTATTTTGCTTTATTATTATTGTTTGGCAACCTCAGTCGAGCTGATTGGCAATTTGTAAAAGAGTCTATGCTTAAAAGATAAAATTATGTTAAAGACCTTATTATTAACACATGAATATTATCCTTTTTCGGGTGGCGTGGCTCGTTATTGTTATAATTTATTTAAATTTTTACCAAAAGATAAATATTTAGTAGTTTGTGATAATCCGGTAGTCAAAAGTAAAGACAATATTATTCATTTAAAGTTACAGTATAAATTTATTAAACCAAGTTGGCTCTTTTCTTTATTTCAGCTTAGTCGGATTATTAGACAAGAAAAAGTAGAACAAATTTTTACGCCCAATATTTTACCATTAGGTTCGATTGCTTATTTATTTTTTAAGTTTTTGAAAATTCCTTATGTTATATCTTTGCACGGTTTAGATATAAATAATGCTTTAAATAATAAACCAAAAATTACTAAATTAATTTTAAAATCAGCTAAAGCAATTGTCTGTAATACTAAATATACAGCTAGTCGTTTAGCTGGTTTAGGTTTAGAAGAAAAGACAGTGGTTATTTATCCTAGTTTAACTAATTTACCAGAACCAGGGCAAAGTGATGTGGATTTAAAAGGACAATATCATATTCAATCAGACGAAAAAGTTTTATTAACAGTAGCTAGACTTACTCATCGTAAAGGGCATGATTTAGTAATAAAATCTTTGGCTAATTTAAGAAATTT
>CAZHLU010000002.1:1202-47437 GCA_964533435.1 uncultured Gammaproteobacteria bacterium
TTATTATTTTTAACATGTCTAACTATTCCGAATGGGAAGGTGGCGTTTCTAATCGTAATTATCATGTTTTAAAACAATTACAAGCCAGGCCAGAGATTAATAAAATTTTGGCCATTGATTATTTACCTTTGACTTTAAAAAGGGCTATTAGAATTTATAAAGAAGATTTAGTTTTAAACCTCAAATCAGGTGAAGTTATTAGACGTCGTCCAACTAATAAGCTAACAAAGGTTTCTGATAAACTTTATGTTTATACTGATATTGATTTTCTCTGGCGACCAGCTTTGACCATGAAGAGAATTAAAAAAATAGCCATTGATTTAAATTTCGGCGATTTTATTTTATGGTCTTATTATCCATTTATTAGTCCTTATTGGCAACTTTTAGGTCAAAAATTAACAGTTTTTGATGCGGTTGATAATTGGCTATTGCATTCTTCTTATCAAAAAGTAAAAGCTAAGTTAGCTAAGTGTTATGATATTATCAAGGATGAATCCGATGTCGTTTTTACGGTTGCTAAAAGTTTATTGAATTTTTTTGATGATCAGCCAAATGTTTATTGGGTACCCAACGGTGTTGATTTAGTCCATTATAATCAAAATTTTTCTTTAGTAAATCGTGATATTGCCGACATTAGAAAACCAATCATCGGCTATATTGGGGTCATTCAAGATAAATTGGATATGGAATTGGTCAAATATATTGCTGAAAAAAATCAGGACAAATCAATAGTTTTAGTTGGTCCTATTTGGGCAGAGCAAGATGAGGCTAGGGATAATTTGATGAAATTACCTAATGTTCATTTTTTGGGCTATAAAACTTATACTGAGGCCCCAATGTATATTCAGCAATTTGATTTAGGTATTGTGCCGCATAAGGCTGGTAATTTTTCGGCCAGTACTAATCCAATGAAGATTTATGAATATTTGGCTTGTGGTAAGCCGGTAGTTTCTACATCTAATGTTGGCAGTGAAAATATTAGTGATTTAGTAGCAATTGCTAGTGATTATGCTGAATTTGATAAAATGATTAATCAAGCTTTAACTTTGGATAAAGATAAAGTAAAAGCTCAAGCCCAAGAAGTAGTTAAGCAATATTCTTGGTTTAATGCAGTTAATAAGATGTTAGATTTAATTAATAATAAATTAAATTAATATGGAGGCGCCAATAGATATTTCTATTATTATTGTTAACTGGCGAGTTAGACATTTAGTAGAAAAATGTTTAGACAGTATTAAAGAGCAAGAATCTAGTGTTAATGTAAAAATTATCATAGTTGATAATTATTCCAACGATGGAATAGCTGAAATGTTGATGCTTAATTATCCAGAAGTAAAATACACTGGTTTAATGAAAAACTATGGTTTTGCCAAGGCTAATAACTTAGCCTTGGGTCAGGCTAGTGGCAAATACGTTTGTTTACTTAATCCTGATACCGAACTAAAACCAGGATTTTTAGAAGGGGTTTTAAAATATTTTGCAGCTAATCCTGGAGTAGATATTATTGGTCCACGTTTATTAAATCCAGATGGTTCTTTGCAATATTCTGTTCGTCGTTTACCAACTCTCTCTAGTCAGATTTTTACTTTGTTAAAATTACAAAATATTATTAATCCACAAGTGAATTTAAACGATGTTTTACCTAAATATTTTTTGGGTTTTGGTAAATTTTTACGTCGTTTATTTGGTAAAACTAAAGTTTCTTTAGATTATTTAGCTAGTGATTTTGATTATAATAAAGAACAGGCCGTAGAACAGTTAATGGGCGCGGCTATTATTTGTCGATCCGAGGTTTTCAAAAAGATCGGTAATTTAGATGAAAAATTCTATATTTGGTTTGAAGAAGTTGATTTTTGCAAACGAGCGCGTCAGGCTGGTTTAGTTATTCACTATGTGCCAAGTTTAGAAGTAATACATTATGGCGGTCAAAGTTTTGCTCAAGCGCCTAGTTTAAAAAAACAATGGATTTTTGATCGTAGTTTATTATATTATTTTTGGAAGCATAATCCCAAATGGCAGGCATTTATTTTATTAATACTAACACCAATTAATTTATTTTTGACTTTAATCTATGTCTTGCTTGCTAAAAATAAAAAATAAATCACTAACATTTAATTTATTACTGACTTTATTTACTGTAGAGCTTTTCTCAGTGTTAGCTTGGCAATGGCCAATTTTGGCTATTATTTTTTTAGTTTGTATTGCTGTAATTTTATTTTATGCTCTTTGGCATTATCCAAAATTAGCTTTGTTTGTGCCAGCTATTGAATTATTTAGTGGAGCCATGGGTAGAGCTTTAAGTTATGGTTTTGTTTCTTTGCGCATGCTTATTTTTGCGGTTGTAATTTTATATTTTATTATTTATCTAATATCTAAAAAACAAAAGTTTAAGATTATAAATAATAAAAAATTATGGCTTTTTTATTTAATCTGGTTAGGCATTTTATTTTTAGCTTTAGTTAATGGATTTTTACACGGGCAAGAAAGTTTAAAAATATTTTTGGATTTTAATAATTATTTATATTGGCTTTATTTACCAATTTGGTATCAATTTTATGATGATCAGGATTGGTCTTATTTATGGCAATCTTTGCGTTTAATTGCTATTTATTTAAGTATAAAAACACTAGTCATTTTTAGTATTTTTAGCCAATTTGATTATCAATATTTAGTAAATTTTTATAAATGGTTACGTGATACTCGCTTTAGCGAAATCACCCCCTTAGGTTCAAATTTTTATCGTATTTTTAGCCAAAGTCAGATTTTTATATTAATTGCTTTTTTAGCTTTATGGTTAAAACAAATTTATAATTTTAAAAATTATAAAAATTTATTTTTAATTATTATTTTTTCTAGTGCTTTATTATTAAGCCTATCGCGTAGTTTTTGGTTGGGTGGGGCTGTAGCTTTTTTGGTGATGATGCTACTTGCTAATTTTAAGTTAGTAAGTTTTAGTTGGAAAATATTGTTAAAGCAAGTTTTTATGGTTTTTGTATTTAGTTCAGCTCTGGTAATGTTGCTTTATAATGTGCCAAAATTTAACGGGGATAATATTTTTAAATTTAGTCATACAGAAAGTAGAGAGCAATCTTTGTCTAGCCGTCAGGCTTTACTGGCTCCTCTAAAAGAGGCTATTATTTCTCAGGCTATTATTGGTTATGGCTTTGGTAAAGAAATAACTTATTATTCTAATGACCCGCGTATTAAAAATGAGGCTAATCCTAGTGGTAAATATTCTACTTATGCTTTAGAGTGGGGTTGGTTAGATTTTATGTTAAAATTTGGTTTAATAGCTACAATTTTTATATTAGTTTGTCTGATTTTAGTTTTAAAGCAAGCCTATGTTATAATAAAGCAAGCTAAGCTAAGTATTTTTTTAGTAGCCAGCCTAGTTGCTTTAATGTTTATTCATTTTTTTAGCCCCTACCTAAATCATCCTTTGGGTATTGGTTGGTTGATGATTTTAATTATTTATGTCTATAATGTAAAGTTTGTAGATGCCAATAAAATATAATATGGATCAAGTTGCGCATAAAGTTACAATTAGTTTACTTACTTGGAATGGAGCAAAATATTTGCCCGTGCTTTTACATAGTTTGCAAAATCAAACTTTTAAGGATTGGGAATTGTTAGTTTTAGATAATGCTTCGGTTGATAATTCGGTTGCTTTAGTTGAAGAATATTGGCCACCGGCTACTATTATAAAGCAAAAACAAAATATCGGTTTTGCTCGTGGCCATAATTTATTAGTAAAATGGTCAAAATCAGAATATGTTTTAGTTTTAAATCAAGATGTTATTTTGGACTCAGATTATATCGAGACTTTAGTTGATTTTTTGGATAAGCATCCTAAAGTAGCTAGTGTATCAGGAAAAATATTTTATTGGGATTTTGAAGAAAATAAAAAGACCACGCAGATAGATACACTTGGTTTAAAGATGTATCATAATCGTAGAGTAGAGGACTGGTTGCAAGGAGCAGAAGACAGGATGATAGAAGACCAAGAAGTATTTGGTTTATCAGCGGTAGCAGTTTTATATCGTCGAGCAGCTTTAGAAAGTGTGCGCATACCTAATGCTAGTAATGATTTTGAATATTTTGATGAAGATTTTTTTTCTTATAAAGAAGATATAGATTTAGCTTGGCGTTTACGTTTGTGGTCCTGGCAAAATTATTTAGTTAGTAATGCCAAGGCTTATCATGACAGAACTCTATCTAATCGACAGAGTTTAAAAGTTAGGCGTAAATATCGAGGCTTGGCTAATAAATTATCTTACCGTAATCATTTTTTATTGCTTTATAAAAATTCGTTTTGGAAAAATTATTTTAAGGATTGGCATTTGATATTTTGGTATGAGTTTAAAAAATTTATTTATTTATTAATTTTTGAAAGATCAACTTTGGTAGGGATTAAAGAATTTTTTAAATTGTTGCCAAAAATTTCTAAAAAGAGAAAATATATTCAAAAAAATTGTCATCAAGAGTATAGAGATATATATAACTGGTTGAGTTAATAAAATGGATTTATCTTTCATAATTTTAAATTATAAAAATAAGAATTTAACAAAAGAGTTATTACAAAACTTGTTGGATTTAGATTTAAAATTAAGCTATGAAATTATTGTAGTTGATAATGCTTCTTATGATGGCATTGAGCAGGTTATTCAAAATAATTTTCCGCAAGTAAAATTTATTCAAAGTAAGATCAACGGTGGTTTTGCTTATGGTAATAATTTGGGGATTAAAGAGTCTAGTGGTAAATATGTAATTATTTGCAATCCAGATTTAGCTTTTTTATCAAACGCTACTTTACAACTCTATGATTATATGGAAACAAATCCCGAAGTAGCTTTAGCAGGACCTAGGCTTATTAATGCGGATAAAAGTATTCAATATTCTTGTACTACTTTTCCAGATTGGCATTTGCCATTATATCGACGTACACCACTGGGTGAGACTAAAAAGGGGCAAGTATGGTTAGATAAATATTTAATGAAAGATATTGATCATCATCATAATTTTTTTGTGCCAGCTTTGTTTGGTGCCTGTTTGATTGTGCGCCGACAAGCTTTAGAAAAAGTTGGTCTTTTAGATGAAAGATATTTTATGTACATGGAAGACTTAGATTGGTCGCGTCGTTTTTGGCAAGCAGGTTTTAAAGTAGCCTATGTAGGCGAGGCTGAAGTTATTCATTTGCACCGTCGTCAGTCAGCAGCTGATAATCTGCCTAAGTCATTATTCAATAAATCAGCTCGCTATCATATAGTTAGTTTTCTTAAATATCTTATCAAATTTAAAGGCCAAGAATTACCAGTAATAAAATAAAAACCCCTGTATTGCAAGGGGTTTTGTTTGGCCTTAAGGAATATAGATCTAAGGATCCATAAAAGCCCAGGCGCGGGCTACGAGCGGTACGATGATGCCTCGTAGCAATATATAGTGGCCAAATAGAGTAGTGGCAATAGCAATGAATAGGCAGATAAATAGGCTACCTGCGGGTAGGAAAATAGCCTTGATAAAAAGAGTTTCAAGCATAATTACTAGGGCAATTATGCTTAGTTTTTTTAGAAGCTTCATTGGATCTCCTTTTGGTTTTGGGCCACAAAAGGGAAAGGGCAGACTAATTTAAAGTTTACACCTTTTTATAATATCGTCAATAAATAAACTTGATTTTTAGCCTTATATTGGGTATTATTAGTGCATAACTATTGAAATAAAATATGTTAAAAAATACAGTTACAAGCCCAGATATCAATGATGAATATCAACAACGTTTAGCAAAGCTGGCTGAGCTAAAAAGTAAAAATATTGAAGCTTTTCCTAGTAAAGCTATAAAAAATATTAGCATTGCCGATTTTTTAGCTGATTTTAAAAAACATCTAGCTTCGCAAAAAAAGGTAATTTTAGCTGGTCGTTTAGTTAGTATTCGTATGCAGGGTGGTTCTTGTTTTGTGCATTTAGTTGACGCTTCAGCTAAAGTACAAGCTTTTTTACGCAAGGATACAATGGGCGAAGAGCTTTATGATAATTTTAAAAATTATATTGATCAGGCAGACTTTGTTGAGTTTAGTGGTCAAGCTTTTTTAACTAAAACTAATGAGCCAACTATTTTAGTCACAGACTTTAAATTGTTGACTAAAACTTTATTACCAATGCCAGATCAGTATTATGGCTTAAAAGATCCAGATTTACGTTATCGTAAACGTTATTTGGATTTACTAGTTAATCCTAATATTAAACAGATCTTTAATTTACGTAATCAGTTAATTAAATTAACCAGACAATGGTTTGATAAATATGATTTTCTAGAGGTAGATACTCCTGTTTTGCAAACTGTAGCTGGCGGTGCAGCAGCTGAGCCTTTTATCACTCATCATAATTCTTTAGATATTGATTTGTATTTACGGGTTGCTCCAGAGCTTTATTTAAAACGTTTGATTATTGGAGGTTTTGAAAGAGTTTATGAAATCGCTCGTTGTTTTCGTAATGAAGGCATGGATCATCAACATAATCCAGAATTTACTCAGATTGAAGCATACTGGGCTTATCAAGACTACCAAGGCTTAATGATTTTTATTGAAAAGTTTTTTACCTGGCTAGTACCCCAAATTAATAATAAGAGCTTAATACTTGTTAACGGTGATGATAAACTTGATTTTAAGGCACCATTTAAGCGTTTAGACTTTAAAGAGGCCTTGGACACAGCTATGGGCGTTGACACTGACGCTTGTAGTGATGAGGATTTATTTAATTTAGGTAAAAAGGCTAATATCAACCTAGATAAAGCTTGGGGTCGAGGCAAATTGCTAGATGAATTGTATAAAAAATTTGTACGTAAAAATATTATTCAACCGACTTTTATTATCAATCATCCTTTAGCTTTATCACCACTAGCTAAAAAGATTAAAGATCGTCCTAATTATGTTGAGCGTTTTCAATTGGTAATCAAAGGAGCAGAAGTAGTTAATGCTTTTTCTGAGCTTAATGATCCAATTGATCAAGAGGCTCGATTTAAAGAGCAGTCAAAGCTTAAAGATAAAGGTGATGATGAGGCCATGTCAGCTGATGCTGATTTTGTTGAAGCTTTAAAACATGGCTTACCACCGACAGCTGGTTTAGGTATGGGCATTGATCGTTTGCTTATGATTTTGGGTAATAATGAAAATATTAAGGAAGTTATTTTATTTCCTACAGTTAAACCAAAAAAGGATTAAATATAAATATATGTTGGATATAAAATTTATCAAAGAAAATTTAGATTTAGTAAAGAAAAATAATGAGAGTAGAGGAGCCAAAGTTGATCTGGACCATTTATTAAAACTATCTCAACAGCGCAATGCTTTATTGCAAGATTTAGAGGCTAAACGTCATGATCTAAAAAATGCTTCTAAAGCAAAACCAGATGCTGACACGGTGGCAAATTTGAGAGCGGCTGGTGGTGTTATTAAAAATTTAGAGTTAGATGTTAAAGTTCTAGATGATGAGATTAACGTTTTGATGTATCAATTGCCTAATATCAATAGTGCTGATACGCCGATAGGAGCTAGCGAGACTGATAATAAAATAGAGCGTACAGTTGGTGAAATGCCTGATTTTGATTTTCCAGCTCTAGATCATATGACCTTGGGTCAAAATTTGGGCCTAATTGATGCAGCTAAAGGGGCTGAAGTGTCAGGGGCTCGTTTTTGGTATTTAAAAAATGAGTTAGTTGATTTAGAAATGGCCTTGATTCAATTTGCTTGGCAAAAGATGCGTAAGGCCGGTTTTATGCCTTTGGCTGTGCCACATTTAGTCAAAGAAAAGGCAATGTTTGGTACTGGTTTTTTCCCAGCGGAAATGAATGAAATCTACAAAGTAAATCCAGGTGAAGATGATTTATTTTTAATTGGTACAGCTGAAGTGCCTTTGATTAATTATCATGCCGATGAGATTCTTGGTCTAGATAAACCAAAGAAATATTTTGCTTTTACTCCAGCTTATCGACGAGAAGCAGGTAGCTATGGTAAAGATACCAAAGGCATTTTACGCGGACATCAGTTTGATAAAATTGAAATGGTTATTTTTTGTAAACCAGAAGAATCAGAAGCTATGCACCAAGAAATTTTAAAAATTGAAGAAGATATTTATAAATCTTTAGCCTTACCATATCACGTGGTAAATATTTGTACTGGCGATCTAGGACCAGTGGCTTCCAAAAAATACGACCTTGAAGCTTGGTTGCCAGGTCAAAATCAATACCGAGAAATTACTTCTTGTTCTAATACTTTAGATTATCAGTCTAGACGTTTAAATATTCGTTATCAAGCAGATGGTAAAAAAGAATTGTGTCATACTTTAAATGGTACAGTTATGGCTTTGGGTAGGACCATGATTGCTATTATGGAAAATTATCAAACCAAATCAGGCAGTATTGTAGTTCCTAAAGTTTTACAAGCCTATCTAGATTTTAAAGAAATAAAAGCTTAAATGGCATGGCCGAAAGTTTTATTGAAATCAACCGTGCCAATTTATTACACAATCTAAAACAATTTAAGACCATGGCGAGCTCGGCAGAGATTTGGCCAGTTATCAAAAGTAATGCTTATGGTCACGGTTTATTGGAAATAGCCACTATTTTAAATACAGAAAGCTCAGTAGCTGGCTTTATGGTTGTTAATTTACAAGAAGCAAAAGTATTACGAGAGCAAACACAAAAACCAATAATGGTTTTAAGTTATTTTGAGTCAGTAGTGGCTGATATTAAATGGGCTATAGATAATAATGTTTCTTTACCAGTTTATGATTTAGAAATCGCTCAGCTTGTTAATGATATTGCTAAACAAAATCAGAGCCAAGCCTTAGTAAATATAAAGATTGATACTGGTACTGGTCGCTTGGGGGTGAGAGCAGAGGAGGCAGTTGCTTTTATAAAAAAAATACAAAGCTTAGGCTCTTTAAATATTTTTAGTCTTTACAGTCATTTAGCTGAATCAGAGTCTGATAATTTAGATTTTAGCAAAGAACAAGTAGCTAAGTTTTTAGCTATTTGTGATCAGTTTCCACAGTATAAAAAACACATTGCTTGTTCGGCGGCTAGTATTAGTTTAGCGGCTGCTCGCTTTGACATTATTCGCTTAGGCTTATCTTTGTATGGTCTATGGCCATCAGAAGCCACAAAGGCAAGAGGCATGCTCCAAGGTTTAGAATTAAAACCAGTTTTAAGTTGGCAGACTAGTATTATCCAAATTAAAGAAATTAAAGCTGGTGAAAGTATTGGCTATAATCGTACTTATCTTGTACAACGTGATTGTAAGATAGCTATTTTGCCACTTGGTTATTTTGAAGGTTATAGTCGGGCTCTGTCTAATAAATCTCGAGTTCTGATAAATGGCTTTAGTTGTCCGGTCAGAGGTAATATTTGTATGAATTTAATGATGGTTGAATTAGCTCCAGGACAGGACTTTAAAGTTGGTGACAAGGTTTATTTAATAGGCGGAACAGGTGATCAGACAATCCCAGTAGAAGAATTAGCTTTTCAAGCCGGTACTATTAATTATGAAATTGTAGCTCGTTTAAATCCAAGTATTTTGAAAAAAATAATTTAAATTTAATATAATACGACACATATTACTATTACTCTCTTAAAGAGTAGAGGAAGCAATTATGAGGCAAATTACTACTAGACAAAATTGGCGTAAGCATGCCGGAATAAAATCTAGGCGTTTAACAGGTGCTTATTATCAAGACTATAGCTTAAGGAGAAAAAAACGTTTAAGTCGGATTATTTTTTTAATTTTTATTATTTTGTTAATCCAAAGTATTTTTCAAGCCAAGTTTTTGTCTTTACATAAAATAGTCGTTTTAAATAATCAGGACGTAAGCAGTGAAGCGGTTGCTAATTTTGTTCAAGAAAAGATGAATGTTCGTCGTTTCTTGTTTTTTAAAAATAATAATTTCTTTTTAGCCAGTACTAATAAATTAGAACTTGAATTAAAAGACAATTTTAAGTTAAATAATGCTACTTTAAAAAAGAAATTTCCTAGTAAGTTAGAAGTGCGTTTAGAAGAAAAGGTTTCACAGTTTATTTGGTTAAAAGATGGAGCATATTACCTTATTGACGGCCAAGGGGCCTTAAATCGCCAAATAGAGGCTCCTGATGAGAAGTATGTTATTTTAGATGATCAACGTAGCTATAAGCCATCTGCAGATCAAGATATTTTCCGTGACGATGAAATAAAGGCCATCCAGGACATCTATGCTTATTGGCAAAAGGAAATCTCAGGTAATTCACGCTTAGCTCGTATTATTATTAGTGATAATTGGGGTGAGTTACGCTTACAATCAAATTTAGGCTTTTACGTTAAAATTAATGCCACTATCAATACTGATGAACAATTGCTTAATTTAAAACGGGCGATAGTAGCTGGTAATTTACAAGGAACTGATATTGATTACATTGATGTTAGGTTTTCTGATAAGATTTATTATAAGTAAGGGGAATAAGGCTATTATTAAAAAAGGCCTTATTTTTAAGATATATTGAATTGAGTATAATAACTCTTACACTCAATTTGACAAGGCTTAAATTCAGCTTTATAATATATTCATGACTAAGACGAATAAAACCCTACCCCTCTTTGAGGAGTATTTAGAAAATATTCAATCCAATAATTATTCAGCGGAAACAGTTTATAATTATGAACGTGATTTAAAAACTTTTGAAGATTTTTTATTTAATGATATAAAAACAGATTTTAAAAATATTGATAAAAGGTCTTTAATCAAATTTAAGGCTTACCTCTCCTCTGTTGATAGGCTTACAGCCTCAGCCAAGACTGGTGAAGTTAAATTATCTAGTTATAGTATAAATAGAATTTTATCTTCTTTAAGATCTTATTTAAAATTTTTAATTGATGTTGATTATAAAACTCCTATTTCACCAGACTCGGTAAAGCTTTTAAAGACTGAAAAAAAACGAGCGCAAGTGCCAGAGATGGCAGAACTCATTCGCTTGATTGAAGCGCCAGAAAAATTTGAAACTGATCCCACGATTAAATTACGTAATCGAGCTATGCTAGAAACCTTGTTTGCCACCGGTATGCGTATCTCAGAATTATTATCTTTAAAACGTGAACAGTTAGATCACTCCGGACGTATCTATGTAATGGGTAAAGGTAAAAAACAACGTTTTGTTTATTTGACTCCTCGTTCGATAAAATGTTTGCAAAATTATTTTAGCACTCGTAGAGATAATTCTCCTTATATGTTTGTACCCTATCGTGGTCGTAATAACCAAGCGCGAGCTAAAAAAATATCAACCAACTATCTACAATATAAAATAAAAAAGTATCGGGAATTATTATTTATTAACTTACCGATTTCAGCTCATACTTTGCGTCATGGTTTTGCTACCTATTTAGCAGAAAATGGTGCTAACCCAGCTGCTATTCAAATTCTTTTGGGCCATGAGTCCTTAGATACTACTACTCGCTATGTGCATGCCTCTGATAAATATGCTGAAAAAAGCCATACTAAGTTTCATCCTTTAAGACAATAATTAACATTTTGGCTAATATTAGCTAAAATTGTCGTTTTGGTATTGACAAAAAAAATTAGCTATGCTAAGATATCTATCCATACATTCACTCGTCCTGATTGTATGACAAATTTTGTGGGCTGCGGCTCTCGTTAAGAGGGATTCGGATTCCCAATGTACTAAAGTACCCGTTTCACGGGACGTTCGTCAGAATGACGAAAGGTACTCGGAATCGTCGAGAGCAGCTCATGGGGGGACGCGCTTCGGCTCGTCCCCTTTTCTTTTTGCTTAAATTATTTTTTTATAAAAAAACAATCCGCCAGCTGGCGGATTGTTTAATATTTATTACGGTAAATAGTTTAGCGGATCCACGGGCACTCCATTTAAACGTATTTCTAAATGTAAATGTGGTCCAGTAGAAAATGGTCCAGCGCCCCTAGTGCCAGGCATACCACCAGAATAACCAATTATTTGTCCTTTACTTACAAATTGATCTTCGGAAATGCTAATTTGGTTAACATGTCCATAAACACTAGATAAGCCATCAGCATGGACAATCATGATATAACTATAACCAGTTTTACCACCGTCTTTAGTTTTGGCAACATAACCAGAATCTACGGCTTTTATGGCTGTGCCTTGGGCAGTAGCAATATCGATGGCTGGATGTTCAAAAATATAACGATAGGGATAATCAGGGTCATGGAAATAAGCTGTAATTCTATGAGAAGCAAGTGGCCAGATTAAACCTTTGCTATCGCCAGCTTGTTGTTGTAATTGGCGATTTAATTTTTCACGAGCAATTTTTTCTAAATAAACAATATCACTATCAATTTGTGCCTGCTCTTTTTTAGCTTCTGAGAGCATGGTTTGGAATTTAGCTTCTTGCCCTTGAGTTAATTTCATTAAAGAAGACTTAGCGCTTTTTTGTTCACTGAGATCGTCTTTTTTGTTGTCTAATAAATTTTTTAAGGCATCTACTTCGGTTTTACTTTTTTCTAAATCATCAACGTCGCTTAAAAGAGCCATTTTGACAGTTTGTAAACCATCAACTTCTTTGACAACATTTTGTTGGACTAAATCTAAACGATCAAGCTCAGCTACGAATTCACTAAAATTATTATTTAAAAATAAAATTTCTAAAACGGAATTTTGTTGTTGCTCACGATGTAGGGAACGCAAAATCTCAGCTACATTTTCTTTTTGAGTAGCAATTTCTTTTTCTTTAGATTGAATTTTAAGTTCGGTATTTTCTAGCTTTAAATTTAGAGTTTCAATTTCTAGTTCGGCAGTTTTTATTTCTAAATTTATTTTAGCAATATTTTCGTTAAGCAAACTCATTTGATTAGAGAGATTGCTAATCTCTGCTTGCTTAGTGGCAATATTTTTTTGGTAAAGTTCTACTTGTTTTTTTAGTTCTTGAATTTGATTACGTTTATCATTGATATCTTGGTTTATTTGCCAAGTTTCAACATTGTCTAAATTATCAAGATTATACTCAACTGCTAGTCCTCTGCTAATAAAAAAAATAAAGCTCAAAAAAGTTAAGCCCAAGCTAAAAATTAGTAATTTTTTTTGTTTTAAAATAATTTCAAGCATGAATAGTGATCAAACTATTTATATTATAGCATAAGTAGCCATTTTTTGCAAACTATTTGATTTTGGCTAATCCTAGCTCAATTCTACGAATACTCTCTTTTTTGCCTAAAATAGCCAAAATTTCGGCCGGAGAAGGGCTTTTTTCTAAACCACTAAGACAGACCCTAATTGGCCAAAAAACATCGCCAGGGGTCAAATTTTGGGCTTTAACTAGGTCTTCTAAGGCGCTAAATAGCTTGTTTTCCTGCCAATTATTGTCTTTCAAATTAGTGAGAATTTCTAAGGCTGCTTTAAGACCTTGTTTAGTTTTATCATTATCGCTTTTTTTAAAGATTAATAAAGAACCGTCATAATCTGGTAAAGAAAAGATAAAAGTACTTAAGTCTTTGATTTCAGCTAAGTAGTTTAAACGACTGCCAAATATTTTTAATAAATCTGGGATTTGTGCTTCGTGTTCTGGTATAAATTGCTTAGTGAGTTTTAAAATTTCAGGATATGATTTTTTGTCAGCAAGATATTTTTTAATGTAATGGTTGTTAAGCCATTGTAATTTTTTAAGATCAAAAACAGCACCAGACTTATTTATTTTTTCTAAAGAAAAGTTTTTAATTAGTTCATTTAAAGAAAAAATTTCTTGTTCAGTGCCCGGATTCCAACCTAAGAGGGCAATATAATTTATCAAAGCAGCTGGTAAATAGCCTTTGGTTAAATAATCTTCAACAGCTACATCGCCTTGTCTTTTTGATAATTTTGATTTATCAGGGTTAAGTAATAATGGTAAGTGAACAAAAATTGGCGCTTCGTAATTAAAGGCTTGATAAAGTAAGATGTGTTTAGGTAAAGAAGGTAGCCACTCCTCGCCTCTAATGACGTGGCTAATTTGCATGGCATGATCATCAACAACATTAGCTAAATGGTAAGTAGCAAAGCCATCTGATTTTAATAAAACAAAATCATCCAAATCTTCGCTTTTAACTTTGATTTCACCATAAATTAGATCTTGGGCATTTACAATAATATTTTCTGCTACCTTAAAACGAATAACATATTTTTCTGAGTTTGCTAATTTTTCCGCTACAGTTTTAGGATCTAGCTTTCGGCAATTGCCATCGTATTTTGGTACCTGTTTATTGGCTTGTTGTTGTTCACGCAATTTTTCTAAGCGCTCACTGCTACAAAAACAATAATAGGCTGCTTCTTTTTTTATTAATTCTTGAGCAGCAGCTTGATACAAATCTAAGCGTTGTGATTGTATATATGGTCCCAAACTTCCATTTTGGGCTAGTTGACCATTTTTATCTAAATAAACACCTTCGTCTGCACTTAAACCAACACTATCTAGAGCTTGAATAAGTTTTTCAGCAGCCTGTGGCACTAAGCGATTTTGATCAGTGTCCTCTATTCTTAAAATAAAAACTCCTTTATTTTTTTTGGCAAATAAGTAATTAAATAAAGTAGTACGTAAGCCACCAATATGTAAAAAACCAGTGGGACTAGGAGCAAAACGGACTCTAATTGTTTCTTTTTTTGGCATATATTTTGCTTAGTTTATATTTTAATAAGAAAAAATAAAAGACAAAGATAGCTCTAAAAATACGTGGTAATCTGTGTGGCTGTTTAATTAGGCGCCAAAACCACTCTAAGCCAAAACTACGAAAGATTTTAGGAGCTCTTTTAATAGCTCCTGATAAAAAATCAATAGCACCACCAACGCCAATGGCTATTTTTACACTTGGTATTTGATTAATATATTCGTTTATCCAAAATTCTTGGCGAGGCGCACCTAGGCCGACTATTAAGATGTCTGCTGGGAAAGTTTGGACATCAGTTAAACAATTTATTTCGTCACTTATTTTGTATTCAAGTTGTGGATAAATTTGTTCTAATCTTGATGCTAACTCATCTTTTTTGCTTAAGCCTTTGCTATAAATAAGAAACATTACTTTATAATGATCGTATTCAGCAATTTCTAATATTTTAGTCAATAATTGAGCGCCAGTTAAACGGTCTTCTAGGCTTACTTTGTGACCGAAAAATTTTAAAGCTTGCACAATACCAGTGCCATCAATAGTACTTAAACTACTTTCATTTAAAATATTTTTAAATTCCGGATTTCTTTGGGCAGCAACAATAAATTCAGGATTAACAGTCACTAAATGATGTTGGCTATCAGATTGTAAGTAAGACCGCAGTAATTCTTTGCTTGACTGCGGTGATAAGGCTTGTAATTTTACGTTTAATAAATTGTACTCTTTGATCATAAATTAAAACTTTGCAAGATATTGTATTCGGGCCCGTGAGAACTTAAGACACTTTCTTGCAAATCAAAATGATTAACGGAAAATTCTTTTTCTATTTGCCAGTCATTTATTGTTTTGAATTCTTCGATAGTAGCAGCTTGTTTTACTCTAGCTAAGGTGATGTGGGGAGAAAATCTTTTCATTTCTTTATGAGCAATGCCAGCGGAAAAAAGCTCGTCTTCAATTGCTTGATATAAAGCCATTAGCTCTAGATTTTCAGCTAAACCCAAAACAATTACCTGAGGTCTTTGAGGGTTAAAGATTTTTGCTTTAGATATTTTAAGATCAAGATTATTAATATTAAGATCAATATTTTCTAAAGCATTAATAATGTCTGGCAATTTGTCTAAAGGTGTGTCTCCTAAAAATTTTAGGGTTAAGTGTAGATCTTTAGCTTCTACGGTTTTTAACTTTTCCCAAGGCAAATCAAGCCTCTTAAATTCTTTTAATAATTTAGAGGCTACACCGGCTTCCACTGGTAAACTAATAAATAATCTAAAACTATCCATGAGCTTGATTTTACCGTAATTTTAGGCAAAAAGCAAACTAATAGATAGGCATAAATTTCCCATTTTTGTTTAATTTTGCTATAATATATAAACTTAAGTTTATAAAAATAACATGAAATACACATTTTTAAGCAAAATTATACTACTTTTATTTTGTTTGGGATTTTTTTATCCTAATTTAGGTTTAGCACAGACAATTGAGGACGGTATTGATTATAATAATTTATTAAGCGATGAAGAAGCAGAAAATTATAGCTCCATGAGTTTGGCTGATATTAACGCTTTTTTACAGAGTAAAAATAGTTATTTACAATATTATACTTATTATGGTTATAATCCAGCACCAGGAGAAGTTATTTATACTGATGATGCTTTAAAATTAGAAAATAGTCGTTTACGTACAGCTGCTGAAATAGTATATAACGCTGCTCAAGAAGCTAGAATCAACCCTAAATTTTTGTTAGTAACCCTTCAAAAAGAACAAGGCTTAATAGAAAGATCTGAATACAATCAAAGAGCTTTGGATTATGCCATGGGTTATTATTGTTTTGATGGTCAAGCTTGTAATCCTCAGTGGCAAGGTTTTGGTAAACAAGTAAGAGCAGCTTCTCTACAGTTTAGAGATTATATTGATAATATTCATACTCGCCCCTATCGTCCAGGGCAAACATCCAGCATTGACGGTCAGGCCGTAACCCCAGTTAATCGTATTACAGCTGCTATGTATGTTTATACTCCTCATTTGCACGGCAATCGTTTATTTATGACAATTTGGCAACGCTATGGTTTTGGTATGTTAAATGTAATAATTAGAGGGATTATTCCAGAGGGTTCGATAGTACAAGCCAAAACTACTGGCAAAGATACTAAAAACGAGGCTGTATATTTGATTAATAATAATAAAAAATTATTATTTGCTTCTAAAAATGCTTTGGTTTCCCGTTATGACCCTAAAAAAGTTTTATTAGTAGATAAATCAGAAATAGATAAATTTGCCGATGGTCCAGAAATAAAATTTGCTAATTATTCAGTGTTAGAAGGTCCAGATGGACAACGTTATTTATTGGATGGCTTGCAAAAAAGAGTGATTAGTTCTAATGAAGTTTTTCGTCAATTAGGTTATAGTATTGATGAAATTATCAAAGTTAACTCTAGTGATTTAGCTAGCTTAAATCCTGGCCTACCTTTGACCAAAGAAAATCCCAGTCCTTATGAAAGTTTATTGCGTGATAGTAAATCGGGTGGTGTTTTTTATATAAAAGATGGTAATAAATATCCAATTATTGATAAAACTATCCTTAATATAAATTTTGCTAATTTAAAAATAACTAATGCCACCGCTAAGGCCTTGGAAAAATATATTACTCAAACTCCAGTTTTGATCAAAGATGGTAATTTAGTTAAATTAGCTGGCAGTCCTGTTGTTTATGTTATTGCCGGTGGACAAAGAAGACCAATTGCCGATGAGGCTAGTTTTAACGGTTTGGGTTATAAATGGTCTGATGTTAAAACAATTTCTGAGCGCGTCTTAATTTTACATACTTTAGGCGCTCCAGTTAACTTATAATATGTTAGTTTTTGCTTGTTTAGTACCACACACTCCTTTACTGATTCCTGAGGTTGCAAAAGATAACCTGGCTTTATTAAATGACACGGTTAAGGCTTATCAATCTTTAGAACATGAGCTTTATGCTACTAAGCCTGATTTGATAGTTTTGCTTTCTTCTCATGCACAAGAGGCAAAAGAAACTTTTGTTATTAATCAAAATCCAAAATTACGAGTTGATTTTAAAAAGTTTGGTGATTTTTTAACTAACTTAGAATTTAGTAACGATATTGGTTTTGGTTATAAAATCAAAGAAGCTGCTGAAACTAAAATGTCGGTTTTTTTAAGTGCCGATGCAGACTTGAGCTATGGTTTTGGTGTGCCTTTATTTTATCTAACTCCACATTTACCTAAAATAAAGATTGTGGCTATTAATTCTTCTAAGTTAGCAGCTCAGACTCATCTATCTTTTGGTGAGATAATCAAAGAACAAATTGATAATTCTACCCAAAGAGTAGCCGTAGTAGTAGCTGGTGATTTATCCCACCGTTTGCATCAAGATTCGCCAGCTGGCTTTTCACCACGTGGTCAAGAATTTGATCAAGCTATTATAAAATATTTAGCCCAAGCTGATTTAAAGTCGCTGGTGTCTTTAGATGAAAATTTAGCAAAAGAAGCTCAAGAATGTAGTTGGCGTTCTTTGTTAATCTTAAGCAGTATTATCAAAGACCTTAATCTAAAACCAGAAAAATTAAGCTATCAGGCCCCATTTGGTATTGGTTATTTGACCTTTAATTTTGGTTTAAAATAATTTCAATTTTTTTTAAAAAGACCTCACTATATAGGGTCTTTTTTATTTTTTAATTATTCATTGACATCAACACTAATATTTTCAAGTTGTCCTTGTGCATTTTGAGCCTTATTAATACTGTCTTGATAAAAATGATATTGATTGGTAATCGGATCTTCTTTTTTCTTTTCTTTTTGAGTTTGCTTATTTTGGCAAGCTGACAATATTACTAATAAAAATAAGAGGAAAAATATTTTTTTCATTGTGGTCGTTTATTTTGTGGTTTATCTTTTTGATCAATTAATTTAAAAAAATATCGCCAAGATTCACCTCCTTTAGCAAGCTCTTTAGTATCATCTAGACACTTTTCAACAAAATTACGATCATTATCTCGGCAAGCTTTAAAAACAGAACTACGTTTAAAAGAAGGTATAGAGAGTTGTTGTATTACCCGCAAAGCTAAATCTTGCCATTGATAAGCTGGCGCTTTAGTAATTTTTTTTTGGCTAAAAATTTCACCGATATTTTGCATATCTTTATTATAGCAAACAAAAGCTCTATTTGACAAAAAGTAAATAAAATATTATAATATAAAACATGTTGAAAATAAGCAAATATCCAGATCCAATCTTAAGAAAACGGGCTAAAACTATTACTAATTTTGACCAGGCTTTATTTGATTTAGCTGAAAATATGGCTAGCGTTATGTATCAAGATGATGGTATTGGCCTAGCTGCTCCACAAGTAAGTGAGAGCTTGCGATTGATTGTAGTTGGTAATGAAGCTGCTCAAGGCTATAAAGTTTATGTTAATCCAGAAATAACTTTTCGTTCTAAAGATGGGCAAATTTCTGAAGAAGGTTGTTTGTCCTTACCACAAATTTTTGGTTTAGTAAGACGTCCTAAAAAAATTCATGTTAAATATCAAGATCTAAACGGCAAAGTTTTTAAAGAAAAATTAGCTGGCTTAGAAGCTATTATTTTACAACACGAATTTGATCACTTAGAAGGAATATTGTTTATTGATCGAGCTGAAAAAATTACTCGCGGTCAAGAAATTTTAGATAGCTTAAAACCATAATGCTAGATAAAAAAATAATTTTTTGGGGCAGTCCTCTATTTTCTTTGCCAAGTTTGCAAGTTTTGTTTGATTTGGGGATAGTGGCAGCTGTTGTTACGCAAGCTGATAAACCAGCTGGTCGTAATTTAAAACCACAAAGTTCAGCTGTAAAGATTTGGGCACAAGAACATAATATCAAGGTCTTAGATCCACTAAAGCTAGATGACAATTTTATTTTGGAATTAAAAAAATTGTTACCAGCTACTTTTGTGATTGTGGCCTACGGTCGCATTATCAAAGATCAAGTTTTATCTTTATCAGAATTACCAGCTATCAATATCCATCCTTCTCTACTACCAATTTTAAGAGGCCCCTCACCTATTCAAACAACCTTATTAAATGGTCAAAAAGAAACTGGTGTTTCTCTCATGCAGTTAGATGCTCAAATGGATCATGGCCCAATACTGGCACAAGTGCCGGTAAATATTTTTGATAATGATGATTATTTTACTTTAAGTGAAAGATTGGCTAATGTTGGAGCTGATTTACTTCAAAAAAATATTAGTGATTATTTAGCTGCCAAGATTGAAGCTAAGGCGCAGGATGATAGTAAGGCAACTATTTGTAAACTAATTAATAAGGAAGATGGTTTGATTACTTGGCAAGAAACAAGTGCTAATATTTTAAATAAGATTAGAGCCTTTAAACTATGGCCTGGTACTTATACAAAAATTGCCGGCCTAGATTTGATTATTAGTGAAGCAATAATTACTAATATAAAACTCAAACCCGCTGAGATTTTGATTAGAGATAACAAGTTATTTATTGGTACTCAAGATTTCGCCCTAGAAATAACAAAATTAAAACCAGCTAATAAAAAATTAATGTCTGCTCCAGAATTTATTCGCGGTTATCAAAATAAGTTAAAATAATCCAGCTCCTTAGCTAAGGAGCTGGATTAAGTTATATTATTGTGATTTTTTAGATAAAACTGCAACTAAAAGTTAGCAGTTTATTTATTTGATAAAAGTTTGCACTGCTTGATAAAGTTGACTGTCAAATTGATTATCTTGACTGCGGATTATTTCAATATCTGGTTGAATACCTACTTTTTCTATTGACTTACTAGCCGGATCTAGCCATTCGAAAACAGTATATTTTAGAGCTGAACCGTCAGCAAAAGGCCTAAGGGCCTGGCCAGTGCCCTTACCAAAGCTACGTTCGCCAATAACTGTAGCTTTATTGTAGTTTTTTAAAGCGCTGGTAAATATTTCTGAGGCTGAGGCAGAGCCATTATTTATTAATATTACAGTAGGTAAATTAATTTCTACTGGTGTAGAAGCACTGTATTCTTCTAAAGATTTTGAATATTTTTCTTTAAAAATTACTTGCTTAGTGTCTAACCATTGGTCTGCTAAATAAATAGCAGAATTAGTATAACCACCAGGATTATTACGTAAATCAATGATTATGCCTTTGGTAGTATTGTCTATTAATTGTTGTTTTATATTTTTAAATTCAGATGGCAAAGATGCCGAAAAAGTATTTATTTTAATATAAACAAGATTGTTATCTAATTTTTTACCAGTAACATTAGGTACTACTATTTTGGCACGGGTAATAATAAGTTCAAAACTTTTTTTAGTACTAGGACGGTAAATATTTAGTTTAACTTTAGTACCAATTGGTCCGCGGATCAAAGCTACAGCTTCATCAACACTATAACCATGAATATCTTGGTCGTCGACTTTTAGTATTTGGTCATAAGGCAGTAGTCCGGCCTTGGCAGCAGGAAAATTATCTATGGGCGTAATAATGGTTAATTCATCATCTTTGACATCAACTATAGCGCCAATGCCTTCAGTAACACCTTCTAGGTCATTATCAAATTCTTTTTTACCTTGGGGAGTAAAGAATTGAGTGTAAGGATCACCAACGGATTCAACTAAACCTTGTAGGGAGCCATAAAATAATTTAGTAGTGTCAATTTTATCGCTTTGAAAATAGCTACTCTTTAGAGTGTCATAAATTTCCCAATAGTTATCAAAATTTATTTCTCCAACATTTTCATTAAAATTTTCTAAGTCAGCTAGCGGTAAGGCATTTAATTTTATTGAATCAATGCCAATAGCCAGGGATTGTATTAGATCTAGGTTTAAGTCTGGGTTTGTTAATAGATAACGATTTAAGTCTAAAGGGTTAACATACCAAATTTCTTTAACATCTTTTTTTTGATTAATTAAAAATTGACCGCGATATTTTTGAGCAATATTAAAATCAATCCCCTTTTTATTTTGGTTAGTAGCAATTTTTTGCAAATCTTTCTCTTTGATAGTTGTAGCAAATTTATTTACAATATTTTCCAATTGTGTTTTTTCATCTAGAGCGTAGCGAGTTTTGCTAAGCGGTTCTAAATACCAATATTGTTGTTTTAAACCATAATCAATAGATAAGACAGTGCCACTATAACGTTCCATTAGGTCATTATCAGCAGCTTGACTAAAGCTTGGCCAAAAAATAAAGCTCAGCAAAGCAAGGCTAAAATAAATTCTTTTTAACATATGTGATTATTTATTTAATTAATTAGTTTTCTTTTTTTCTGTTACCCAAAAGCCTAAATATTTACCAAATAATAATCTAGTTTGAGCATCGATTGCCGGTATTGAGCCAAAAGCAATCATGGTAAATGGGATAATTAACCATTGTAAAAACATCAAAGGATAGCGGTAGTATTTGCTCAAGGGATTTTTTTTAATACTAACTGGCATTGGCGGTAATATGACCACACCCATAATAGCTAAAATAACAATACCAATCATACCAGAGCGCATTAGTGTTTCTAGTAATAAGGGTGTGTTTTGAGCCACTACAGTGCTTAAGGAGCGTATTTCAGCCAGTTTTAGGGGTAAATAGCCCATGATAGTAATAATAAAGGGAGCGGTTGCCCAGCAGTAAACACCTTCGGTTTGATTCCAAATATAACGTATTTTAGTGTGACGAGAAATCTTAGGATGACGACGGAAATTCCAAACCATATAGGGAAAATGTTCTACACCCCAAGCCCAACGACGCATTTGCTTGTATTGATTTTTTAAACTACGCCACAAACTACCGACATAAACTGTGTTCATGGAAACTGGTATATGCATTGGCTCTACTTTATAGTTGCCTTCATAATGAATTAAACATTGGATAAAAATACGGGAATCTTCAGTGACGATATTATTTTGCCAAAAGCCAATATCAACTAAAGCTTGCCAGCTCATACTATGTGAAGAAAAAGTAAATAAGCGACTTGGACGAGCTAGTTCTGTCAGTAGCCAAAAAGTAGTAGAATTAGCAACTACTCTGGTAATAATATCTGATTCCCAAACATTATTATTATAAAAAGCCATTGGTTGAAAACTAGCATGATAAGGATCGGGATGATTAATAAATTTATAACTTAGATAACTAAAATAATCAGGATGAGTAATAGTATCAATATCAAAACTAGAAACAATTAATTTTTTATAATCTAAGTTATTTTGATCAATGTATTTTTTGACTTCATGGCCAGCATGATACAGATTTGAGCCTTTGCCTTTTACCTCCCCTTCTATATTGTCAGGATGGATAGTAATAATAATTTTGTAAAAAGCAGATTGATATTTATTTTCTATTTGTTTAGCAATACTTAAGAATTGTTCCTCAAAACGGCCTTCACCAGCTAAGATAACAATCATTTTTTTAGTATCGTATTTAACTTGGGTTAGATTGTGGAAAGTAGTATCTACTATTTCAAAAGGCTCGCCGGCAGTTGGTAAAAAAACTAGATGATAATATTCACTCCACTGTGGGCATTCTTCTTTTAATTTTTTCCACCAATCAGTTTTGATAGCGCGTCGATATTTAAACCAGGATATTAATAAAAATAGCAACATGTAAAGAATACGTAATATCCAATAAACATCAAAAGCAATAATAAAATAAATACCAGCAATGGGGTTAATAAAAGATAAAACTACAATAAAAATAAAAGTAAACCAAACCATTGAACCAGGAATAAGTTCTAAGAAACGGTAGGAGTAGTAATCTTTTTGTTGCTGACTAATGTTTTTAAAAAATTTCATAATCTTGGGCTTCCTTACCAATAGCTTGGCTTAAATGAGAATAATTATTTTCTTTTAATAATTTAACTAAATCTTGGTTTATTTTTTTAGCGGTATAGGGTCCGCCGTAAATAAAGCCAGTTGCTAAAGCAATCAGATTTGCGCCAGCTTTAATCTTGGTAAAAGCATCAGCTCCTGAAAATACGCCGCCGCAGGCAATGATTTTGTATTTATTTTCACTATTTTGATATAAATAGGCAATAATTTTATTAACACGTTTACTAATTGGTTGTCCAGAAACGCCACCAGGCTTATCTTGATTTTTAGAAACTAAGCTTAATTTACTTTTATCTTTAGATAAATTAGTAGCAATAATAGCAGTAATATTGTATTTTTTTACTAAAGCAATAACATCATCTAATTCATTTTTAGATAAGTCCTGTCCAATTTTTAGCCACAGAGGTTTATGTTTGGTATTTACTTTAGTGATGGCTTCTAAAATTGGTTCTAATAATTCTTTTTGTTGTAGGCCAGTAAAATTACTAACATTAGGACAGCTTAGATTAATAGAAATAATATCAGCTTGTGCTTCAATAACTTTAAAAGCAGTCACATAATCATCAGCCGCTTGATTTAGACTAGTTTGATTATTTTTAGCAATACTAATAATACGCACTCCCCTTTTTTTGGTTTTAAGATTTTGTAAACGTTGGCTAATTTTTTTAGCGCCCATGTTGGCTAAACCAAAATAAACTACCAAAGCTTTGTCTTGGGGTAAACGCCAGAGTCTTGGTTTAGGATTGCCAGCTTGAGTTTGGGAAGTAACAGAGCCGATTTCGACAAAGCCAAAATCAAAGCTTGGCCAGACATTTACAGCAGTAGCGTTTTTGTCCATGCCAGCTGATAGTCCTACGGGCGTCCTAAAATATTGGCCAAATAATTTTTGTTTTAAACTAGGATTAGTAAAATTAAAAAATTTAAATAATAAATTATTTAAAAAATTAAAACGGTTAAATATTTTTAAACAAGCTAAAACAAAATCATGTGCTGTTTCGGCTGACATTAAAAACAAAATTGGTCTAATTATTTTTTGATATAACATTATTTTTCTCTTATCTCATGTTTAATAACTTTGTCATTATCATCAAAAACAAAGTTAGCTTCAAATTTTTTATTAGCTAAAAATAAAGGCAACCAATAATTATCATCATCCCACATTTTGGCATAAGGAATTTGGTCTAAAGAAAACCAAGCTGGTTTCATTTCTTCGCTCTCCTCTACCTCACCACTAAATTCCAGGCATTTAAAAACATGAACTTCTAAATCCTGTTGTTTATTCTGCCAACTAAAATTTATTAGACCAACTTCCACTAAATTTTTTGGCACCAAATTACATTCTTCATAAACTTCTCTGGCAGCTGCTTCAGTTATGGTTTCGCCTAGTTCTGGTTTACCACCAAAGCCATTCCATTTGCCAATACCAAATCCACGCTTTTTTAAGCCTAGTAAAAGCTGATTATCTTTCTGGATTAAAGTCAATGTTAGGACTTTAGGCATTTGTTTATTTTATACTATGACCAAAATCTTCATCTTCTTGATCAGCAATGGCATCAGCTGGAGTTTGGTGAATTCGGCCATCAATATGGTTAGCAGGCGCATAGATGGTATAGATCTTTAAAGATTCAGTACCAGTATTTATAAAATTATGTTCAGTACCAGGTGTAACCACTACTACATCACCAGCTTTTATTTCGGATTCTTTACCATCTAAAATAGCCTTGCCACTGCCAGACATAAAAAATAAAGATTGCTCAACATGATCATGTGTTTCTAAACCAACTTCTTCGCCAGGTTTAATGTCCATGACTACTAGCTGACTTTTTTGGCCAGTAAATAAAACCGTGCGAAAGTTTGTATTATCAGCAGTATTTTTTAAAATGTTTGTTTGATAAGACATGTTTTTAAATTTAAATTAATAAATATATGTTATTTGTTTTTTGTCTTTAACTTTTTTTCTTTAGTCCTTTGTTTATTTACTAACCAAGAACTAGATTGTACTTTACCACCCTGACCAAGGTTAAAAACCATCCGACAATTAATTTGCTGGCAAACTGCTACTTCCGGAATATTATCAAGTTTTCGGTCACCGCCATTAGCAAAGATATCAGGTTTTATTTCTAGGAGAGCTTCGCAAACACTCATGTCTTGCGGATTTTTTGGGTGTTTAGTTAAGACTACTTTATCAACTGATCTAAAAGCTTCAATTACCTCTTTACGTTCCAGTTCAGGCATAAAGGCATAACCTTTTTTCTTGATTAACCAATTATCATTATTTAAAATAACTATTAATTTATCACCTAATTTTTTAGCAGCTTGAAACATGCGTACATGACCAATATGTACTGGATCAAAACCACCGGAAACAGTGACGATAATGGGTTTTTTTGTTTTTTTATGATTCATCTAAAATTATTCTTTTTTTAAATTTACCTTTTTTCTCTGCTTTAGCTTTTTTTAATTCGGCAATTGTTTGCTGGTCAAATTGTTTGTATTCAATAATAGCTTCAATCACCTCTAAAACATCAATTAATTCCTCAACACTTTCAGCTTCATTAAACTCAGTAAATTCTTCTAATAATTTTTCTTTTAATTTCTGCCAGTATTCATCTTCGCTAGCAATGTGCGTAATTGGATTATCGCCTTTACTTCTGACATATTCGGGAATTTTATCGCGAACTAATTTATTGTATTTCATGATTTTTTTCTATTTGGATAAGGGCAGTAACAATTGCCTGCTTAGTATAAGCTTTACGATTTAAACGTCCTTTAGTCAAAATACCAATCAAACCTTCAGCTGAACCAACTTTAGGATTAGTAGTATAGCCGGCTTTAAAAGCAGCTTGGTTCATATCTAGATTTTCTTGATCAATCAATTGCTTAATATCGGGTGGTAATTCCCAAGCCGATGATATGCCTAAATAAGTTTTTTGGCCGTCAAAAATAGCACAAACACACATATCCATAAAACCGCTATCAGCATAAGGCACAACCATCAAGCCAGATTCTAAACCAAAACTATAATCACAATCAATAAAAGCCTTTTTAGCTCTATTAATTGCCCCTCTAACTGTTTCTTCTAAAGAAGTTGGTTGTTCTGAAACATCAGATGAAACTTCTTGAGCTGTTATTTCTGCTTCTTTAAACATGTTATAATCTGACAACTGTTCTTTAACAGCCTCAATCTTACTAGGGTTTAAAGAAGCGACTTTTACTTTCATTTTATTATTTATTACAATTTTGTGTATTTAGTGTGCTTGCCCTTGGCTTTGTCCACCGGATATTTAGCAGCATCTCTTTGTAATTTATCCAAAGCTACTTGCACAATATCTTCAACTCCGATGTTATCGGCTAGTTGGACTAAGTATTTTAAAACATCGGCAATTTCTTCGGCAATATCAGCTTTATTTTCTTGAGCATAAGTATTTACTTCTTCTGGTGATTTCCATTGAAAGTGCTCTAAAACTTCAGCTGACTCTAAAACCATAGAAAGAGCCATGTCTTTATGGTTGTGAAATTGTTTCCAATCACGTTCGTCACGAAATTTTCTTAATTCTTCAACTAAAATATTTAGGTCTGTCATATTATTTTAATTTACTTATCCATTGGTCAAATATATTAGTAATTTCTTCCAAGTGTTTTTTATCTCTAAATGTATGAGAAGCCCCCTGAATAATATGCAATTCTTTTTGACCAGGTAAAGCTTCATATAGTATCTTTTGGTGGTCTAGGGGCGTAGCAGTATCTTGTTCACCAACTATTAGTAATACCGGCATTGTTAATTTTGATACATTAGTCAGTAAATCATATTTTAGCCTGTCGGCAATATGAGACCATTTTAATTTTTTAATTAAACCAGGTTTAGAATTACTTGTTTGTTCTTGATAACCAGTTTTTTCCCAATTTTGAAATTCTTCAGGGTCATTTTTTTTATGTTGTTCCACGCTTAATTTACCAGAAACAACTGTAGATATTGGTGCAATTGCCTTTACTTTTGCTGGAAATTTTTCTGCAAATAAAGCAATGGATATAGCACCTAAACTATGTCCAACTAAAACAAATGGTTCTTGGTACCAATTTTGTCTAGCTGACCAACTTATTATATCCTCTAAATCCTCGTAATAATTTGTAGTAGTAGCATTTTCATAATTACCATCGCTTTCACCTAGTGTGTTAGTGGTATCAAATAGGACAGTGGTATAATTACTTTTTTGAAATGAGCTAGCAATAGTCTGTAAATGATCTTGTTCTTTAAATCCGCCTAATCCATGCATAATAAAAACTAAGCCATTTTGCATTTCAGCTAAATTAACAATAACTGCTATTTTTTCATTTTTTCGATTATGAATAAATTCTTTATTACTTTCCATGACAATTTTTATATTTTTTACCAGATCCACAGTAGCAGGGATCATTGCGTCCGATTTTGTGACCAGTTTCATCTTTAGGCTTAGACGGCAATACTTGGTTAGCCTGTTCTCTTTGTTCTACTTGTTTTTGAAAAGGATTAAAGCCAGCTTTTTGTTCGCTAAACTGTTTTTGTTTTTCAGCTTGCGGTGCAGCCATGCGTTTAGCAATACCGATTTTATAAATTGAATAAACAATTTGTTGGCGGATATTGGCAAGCAAAGTATTAAATAAAGCAAAAGCTTCGCGTTTGTATTCAATCAAAGGATCGCGTTGACCATAACCTTGCAGACCAATGCCAGTACGTAATTTGTCCATAGAAGTTAAATGTTCTACCCACAAAGTATCAATACTTCTAAGCATTACTCCCCGCTCTATCATTTGCATTGGCGTAAAGCTACTATTTTCTAAATTAACTTGAGAATTGATATCAGCCGTTAAAGCTTCATATTTTTCTAAAGCTAAGCTTTCTAAATATTCAATTACTTCCGTACGCTCGCTATGAGAATTATGATTTTTATTGTTTAGTAAGAGATCATTAATTTTTTTCTCTTCTTCTTGACTCAAAGGGAAAATGGTGCGAATGGTTTCTAAAATTTCTTTAGGACTAAAATCGCCAACATTTTTTTGACTTAAAGTATGGAAGGAAATAATATTTTGTAATTCTTGACCAACATATTCCAAAATAATATCTTTGGTGGTTTTGTCACTAACATTATTTTCAGTAAATAAAGATAAAATATTTTGGCGTTGACGATAAACTACTTGGCGATGTTTATTAATAACGTCATCGTATTCTACTAAATGTTTACGAATATCAAAGTTGTGTCCTTCGACTTTTTTCTGAGCAGCTTCAATAGAATTAGAAATCAATTGATTTTCAATCGGCATGTCATCAGGCAAGCCTAATCTGTCCATCATGTTTTTCATACGGTCAGAACCAAAGATGCGCATCAAATCATCTTCCATAGAAATATAAAATTGAGAAGAACCAGCATCACCCTGACGACCAGCACGACCTCTAAGCTGGTTATCAATACGTCGTGATTCGTGTCTTTCGGTACCTAAGACATGCAAGCCACCCAAGGCTTTTATTTCTTCAGCAGCTTTAGCATTAAATGGTGAACCGCCCAAGGTAATATCTACACCACGTCCAGCCATGTTGGTGGCAATAGTAACAGCACCGCGGCGGCCGGCTTGTGCAATAATTTCTGCTTCTTTTTCGTGGAATTTAGCGTTTAATAATTTATGAGGAACACCGGCTTTTTCTAGATATTGAGATAACAATTCATTTTTTTCAATAGAAATAGTACCAACTAAAACTGGCTGACCAGCTTTATGTAAAGTTTCTATTTCTTTGACTATGGCTTTGTATTTACCGCGTTCATTTTTGTAAATACGATCTTTGAGGTCGCGACGAACAAAAGGTCTATTAGTTGGGATTACAGTAACGTCTAATTTATAGATTTTGGCCATTTCTTCAGCTTCAGTGGCAGCTGTACCAGTCATACCAGCTAACTTTTCATACATTCTAAAAAAGTTTTGAAAAGTAATAGTAGCCAAAGTCATACTTTCTTTTTGGACAGTGACGTTTTCTTTGGCTTCAATGGCTTGATGTAAACCTTCAGAATATCGACGCCCGGGCATCATGCGGCCAGTAAATTCATCAATGATTACTACTTCGTTATCACTAACAATATAATCTCTATCTTTTATAAATAAAGTTCTAGCCCGTAAAGCTTGTTCTAAATGGTGAACAGTATTTAGACCGTGGCTTTCATAAATATTTTCAACACCCAGCATGCTCTCCATTTTTTTGATGCCATCTTCACTTAAGGTAGCCGCTTTCATTTTTTCATCAATATTGTAGTCAATATTTTCTTGCAAAGAATTTACGAGTTGGGCAAATTGTAAATATTGATTAGTTGATTCTTCAGCTGGTGCAGAAATAATAAGCGGAGTTCTAGCTTCATCAATCAAAATACTATCAACTTCATCGACAATGGCATAATTTAAACCACGTTGAACTTGATTTTTGACATCTTGAGCCATGTTATCGCGCAAATAATCAAAACCAAATTCATTATTAGTACCATAAGTAATATCAGCACTATATGCTTCTTGACGATTAACAGGTTTTAAATAATCCATTACTACTTTGACTGCTTGATCACGAGTAGTGTCGGCTTCTTCAGATGTGTGAGTTGGATCATAGATAAAAGAAACTTCATGTTGGATAGTAGCAACGCTTAAACCTAAGAAATGATAAACTTGACCCATCCAAGTAGCATCACGTTTTGCCAAGTAGTCATTAACTGTAACGACGTGCACGCCTTTGCCTGATAAAGCATTGAGATAAATTGGCAAAGTAGAAGTTAATGTTTTTCCTTCACCAGTTTTCATTTCGGCAATCTGACCGCGATGTAAGACAATGCCACCTAAAAGTTGAACGTCAAAATGACGCTGTTTTAAGGTGCGTTTGGCAGCTTCTCTAACTAAAGCAAAAGCTGGCATTAAAATATCGTCTAAACTTTTACCTTCGCTTACTTCTTTTTTTAGAGAAAGACTTTTAGTCTTTAACTCTTCGTCACTAAGACTAGCAAATGTTTCTTCTAAAGCATTAATAGCTGCTACTTGTGGCTTTAAACTATCAACATATTTTTGATTAGCATCACCAAAGATTTTCTGTAAAATACCCATAAAATAATTATTCTGATTTATCCCAGAATTTTAAAGATTTTAAAAATTTAGGACTTCTTTTTAATTTACTAATTTGTTTATCTTTAACTTTTAATAAAACTCTAGCCAATTTTTCTTGAGCAATATCAACGGCCGCTCGAGCATCAATATGAGTTTCTTTGACAGTAATAGTTTTGTGTTGTGGTAATTGCAAATGAGCTTCCACTGTAAAGACATCGCCTTTGTTGTGTTTTTGACTACGGTTTAATTCTACTTTAAAAGAAGTGATATTATCGTTATATTTTTCTAAATTTTTGAATTTGTTTTCTAAATATTCTTTAAAAGGATCAGTTAAGTCAAAATTATTTTTGTAAATTTGAATGTCCATAAATTTTTTATTATTTTTAATTTTTTATTGTAATATTGCTTTGATTCTTCTAACACCAGCTGAAGACGCTTCTTCTTTGGTAATTTTAAAAGTGCCAAGCTCTTTGGTATTGTTAACATGGGGTCCACCACAGATTTCTCGACTAAAAAAATTATCATCACTGCCAACTGTATAAACTTTTACTTTTTCACCATACTTATGACCAAACAAGCCAATGGCATTTTTTTCTTTTGCTTCTTCAACTGTCATTTCGCTCCAGCTAACTGCTAAAGCTTTATTAATTTGTTCATTGACCAAATCTTCAACAGCTTTAATTTGCTCGGGTGTCATTTTATCTGGATAAGAAAAGTCAAAACGTAAACGTTCAGTATTGATATTACTACCCTTTTGCGCTACTTCTGGTCCTAATATTTTGCGTAAAGCTTGATGTAATAGATGGGTAGCAGTATGGTATCTAGTACTCATAACACTATCGTCTGCTAGTCCGCCTTTAAACATACCGGCTGATGCTGTGCGTGAAAGCTCTTGGTGTTTTTTGAATTCCGCTTCAAATTCTTGTTTATTGATTTGAATATTATTTTCTTGAGCTAGCTCTTCAGTCATTTCCAAAGGAAAGCCGTAAGTAGAAAATAAAATAAAAGCAATTTTGCCATCAACGGTTTTTTGTTTAGCAAATTCGCGTAAACCTTTTTCTAAAGTAGCAGTGAATTTTTTTTCTTCTTGTTCAATTTCTTTTATTATAAATTCTTTATTTGTGATTAACTCAGGATAAGTATCACTATATTGTTTAATAATAATGTCAGTTAAAATTTTGCTAAAATTATTTTTTATGCCTAATATTTTAGCAAAACGAATAGCTCTCCTAATTAAGCGGCGTAATACATAGCCTTGATCTTTATTAGAAGGACTAACTCCCTTAGGATCACCTAAAATAAAGACAGCGCTACGAATATGGTCGGCAATAATACGAAAAGCTTTTTTGTCATCTTCGTATTTTTTTTCAGATAGTTTTTCTATTTCATTAATAATTGGTAAAAATAAATCAGTTTGGTAGTTATCATCTAGGTTATTTAAGACAGCCACAGTTCTTTCTAAACCCATACCAGTATCAATATTTTTTTGAGCTAAAGCTTCAAATTTATCAGGTGCAGTTTTATTGTATTCCATAAAAACATTATTCCAGATTTCAACCCAAAGCTTATCTTCTGGATCAAATGATTCTGGGATTTTATTTTTATCTCCTGTCCAATAAAAAATTTCTGTATCAGGACCACAAGGGCCAGTATTACCTGCTGGACCCCACCAATTATCTTTAATTCCTAATTTAGCAATTCTGTTTTTATTTATTCCTAATTTTAACCAATGTTCAAAAGCAACTTTATCTTCTGGAACATTCTGATCGCCTTGCCAAATTGAAACAGCTAGTAATTCTGGTTTAATTTTTAATTCTTTAGTTAAAAATTCCCAAGCAAAATCAATGGCTTGATTTTTATCATAGTCACCTAAAGACCAATTACCAAGCATTTCAAAAAAAGTATGATGAGTAGTATCCCCGATTTCATCAATATCTCCGGTACGCACACATTTTTGTACACTGACTAATCTTTTGCCTTGAGGATGTTTTTCGCCCATTAGATAAGGCACTAAAGGGTGCATGCCAGCAGTAGTAAATAAAACAGTCGGATCATTATCTGGTATTAAAGAAGCAGAGCTAATAATGGTGTGATTTTGTTTTTTGAAGTATTCTAAAAATTTATTTCTTAATTCTTGTGCTTGCATATTTTTCCAATAAAAAAACCATTATGATAATGGTTAAATTTGCTTAAATTATAGTAAAAAACGGCCTAAAAGTCAAATTAAAAAAGAACCCGAATTATTCGGGTTCTGGGCAAAATTTAAAGGCTTTTCAGGCCATTTAACGAGGTACACCGCTTAAGAAAGCTGTTAACCACATTAGCCAAGCATAAATAGAATATTTGCTAAACAAGACCTGGCAATGCCCGCGTCTTGCCAAGGCATCAAATGCCCAAAGTAAATGGATGAACATGATCAAGAGCGCTAGTATGCCACAACAACTGTGAATATTTAGTTTGGCATTAGGATGAGTAAGGCCCATAAGACTGGTGCCAATCAGATCACAAATAAAAGCTAGGATAAATATGCGCAACATCCACGGTTTGAGGATTTTTTTAGCTCTTTCTGACCAAATGGCAGTAGTATAAAGAATTAGTGCTAAACAAATAAGCATGATAGCTGCTTTCATTTTTTCCTCCCTATTGCAAGTGTGAAGTACAAAGGATAACTAAAGTTTACTCGTGCTTTTTTAAAAAATCAAATTTTAAACAAAAAGAAAACCCTCGGTGCTAGGCACGAGGGTCCTGGAAAAATTGAGACTGCCTCTAGTAAACCCCGCTGAATAGGTTGTTGGAACTATTTAGGGTTCCGCGCCCTCAGCATGAGGTGTTACGAAGCAATCTCAAAGCGTTAAAGAACTTGGTGGGGACAGTAGGGTTTGAACCTACGACCTCTTCCACTTCCGTGGAAGCGCTCTTTCAAGAAGTCTGAGCTATGCCCCCACTTAGGTTGTGTATATTAACATATTTATAGTATTTGTCAAGACTTTAAGGGCGCTAAAACAAAAAACCGCCTAAATAAGCGGTTTTTTCTATATTTCTTTAATAAAATAGCTTTATTTCGAAGCTTTTTTAGCTATTTTAGCTTTTTTTATAGCTTTAGGAGCTTTGGTAACTTTGCTTGCCTTTTTTTCCTTTGCTTCTACTTTTAGTTCTTTTTCAATTTTTACTGGCTTATCAACAATTAGTTTTTTTACTTCGGCTTTAGGAAAATTTTTCAAAATTTCATCAAGCTTTTGGTTAATATTTTTAAGTTGTTGTTCTAGTTTTTCATTACTAGGACCACTACCAGATTTTTTATCTTTAGCTCTGCTATCTTGTCCAAAGCAATTTGAACAAAGCACAGGCTTGTCGCCAGTTGGTCTAAAAGGTACTTCGCAAGGATCGCCACATTCAGTACAAACGGCTTTAAACATTTTTTTATCACGAAAATTGCTTTTGCCAAAATCTCGACCACCACTAGATCGATTAGAGCCAAAGCTACTGTCTTTACCTTTAAAGCAGTTATTACAATAAACTGGTTTATCACCAGTTGGTCTAAAAGGTACTTCGCAAGGATCGCCACATTCAGCGCAAACAGCTTTGTGCATAGCTGGTCTGGCACCACTGTCGCCCCTACCAAATCCTCTGCCTGAGTCTCGGCGACCAAATCCACCGCCACCTTTGCGGTCATTAAACCTTCCGCCCTTATTAAAATTACCCATAATTTCTTAGTTTTTAATTATATACTTTTAAAGTTTAACTATTTAGCAGATAAAAAGCAATAGTGCTTTTAGCTAAATGCTAGCTTTAAAACAAAATCCCACCGCAATCAGATTGGGTGGGATCTTGATTTTTAGATCAAAATGTTAAACACGTTGAACATTAACCGCATTCATTCCTTTTGGAGAATTTTCTACTTCAAAAGAAACGCTGTCACCTTGGTGTAATTCATTGAACTGAACACCTACTAAGGAATTGCTATGAAAGAAAATATCCTTTTCCTGTCCTTCAACGCTAATAAAACCAAAACCTCTATCGGTCAAATTTTTAATTGTACCAGTCATTATTTTAGACTTAATTTGTAAAATTGCAATTTAATCAGATTTTAAAAAATCGACCAATTTTTTAAAGACAATACACTTGCGAGAGTATACTAGCACATATGCCCTAAAAAAGCAAGTCCTATGTCTATTTTTAATAAAAAAAAGAACCCCCTCCCGCATAGATGTGAATGTAGCAGATGGGAGGGGGCAAAGGGTACCGCAGTGCACTTATGGCAAGGCCATTTCTGGTAAAGCTGAGCTTGAGTTTGACCCGTCGGGTCACCCTTCCGGCTTTTGGAGCCGTCACCGTTTGGCGTTCTAGAATGCCGAGTGGTAGTGGGGGTGCGCAAGAGTTAGTCTTGCCCAAGCAAAGCCCTTAACGAAAGGTGACGCCTTTACGTTAGAAAGGCTCCGTCCGTATTCCAGAATGATCTGGCGCTTGCTCAAAAGATGCTAGCAGTATTCCCTCTAAAAAGAGTTGAAGAACCACGAAAGATTAATATCATAGCATATTATATAAAAATGTCAAGATATAAAAGAAAAAGGCCCTAAAGGGCCTTAAAACTTCTTAAAAGGGCTAGGTTTACGATCTTTGGCTACTGGCGGCCTATAAATATTAGTACTATGGCATTTGGGGCAATTATCAGGCATATCGATAATTGGTATTTTAGGGTTTGTAACTATTGGGTCACCTGGTTTGTAGCCACAATCTCGACAATGACTTTTGTCAGTAAATTCAAATACCATTGTTGGCTCCTTTTGAGGTTTAGAGTTAGTGTACAGCGAATATTGCTAAAATTATCATAAAATAGCTAAACTAGCAATAAATTTAGTAGTCTATCTAAAAAACAGTTTATCAAGTATACTATGTTTAGAATATTTAAATATAGATAAATATGAGGGTACCAAGAAGAAAGGCTGGAGAATTTACTTTTGCTAAACCAGATCCTTTAATTACAGCTGAAAAATTAACAGAGCTTAAAGCTAACTTAGAAAAATTAAAAAATATTATTCAACCAGAACTTGCTAGCGAAGTTAAGCGTTTAGCCTTGATGGGTGATTTTTCAGAAAACGCTGCCTATCAAATAGCCAAAGGCCGTTTGCGCGGAGTAAATCAAAAAATTACAGATTTACAAAAACAAATTGATATTGCAGAAATCATTGAAACCAATACTAAGTCCTCTACTGTGAAGATTGGTAGTCTAGTGAGTGTAGAAGTAAATCAAGCCATAAAAAAATACCGCATCTTAGGATCTTTAGAAACTAATCCTAGTAGCGGTGTAATATCATATAATTCCCCTTTGGGACAGGCCTTGCTTAATAAAGCAGTGGGTGCGGTTTTAGAAATTAAATTAGGAGATAATATAGTAACTTATAAAATATTAAAAATAGAATAGGTTAAATAATTTGTCCGCTAGCAATTAATTCTTTGCCTTTGTAGATAGCTAAAATTTGCCCTGAGGCTACACCTTTTTGGGCATTTTTAAATTCAGCAATAATATTATTGTCTTGTTTTTTGATAGTTAAGTCTTGTTCGGGTTGGCGATAACGAATTTGAGCTTTGGCTTTTAGGGGTAATTTATATTCTTTATTTAACCAGTGTAAAGAAGAAATTTGTAGAGTATTTTTGTATAATTTTAAGTCGCCTTCTTTAGCAACGGTAATTTGATTTTGAGCCAAATCTTTAGCTACGATATACCAGGGACCACCAGCTAAATTAAGGCCTTGGCGTTGACCAATAGTATAATACCAAACTCCTTGGTGTTCCCCAATTTTTTTACCATTAGTATCTACTATCTCCCCTACTTTTGGTTTTATTTTTTGAGATAAAAAAGTTTTTAAATCTATTTTACCAATAAAACAAATACCTTGACTGTCAGGACGACTGGCGTTAGGAAGACTTACAAGTTTGGCGATTTGTCTGACTTTTGGCTTGATTAAATCAGCAATGGGAAATAAAGCTTTGGATAATTGTGTTTGAGTAAGTCCAGATAAAAAATAAGATTGATCTTTGTTATTATCCTTAGCTCGCATGAGATGGTAGCCGTGTCGATCTTTCTTAACTTTGGCATAGTGACCAGTAGCAATTTTATCAAAACCAAGTTCAATCGCCTTTTCTAAAAATAATTTAAATTTAATTTCATTATTACATAAAATATCTGGATTGGGAGTTAAACCATTTTGATAAGAATCAAAAATATAATTTACTACCTTTTCATGATACTCTTTTTCAAAATCAAAAGTGCGGATATTTACGCCTAAAAAAGCAGCTACTCGATAAGCCATGATCCGATCTTCTTTCCAAGGGCATTCGCCTTTTAGATTTACTTTTTCGGAAAAGTTTTTCATAAAGGCAGCTTCTACTTCGTAGCCTTGTTTTTTAAGTAAGTACAAAGCTACAGCCGAGTCTACTCCGCCTGATAAAGCTACTAATATTTTTGGCTTTTTTGAAGTCATTACTTTATACTATAATATTTTATCTACTTTTTGTCAATATAATTTAATTGACTTTAGACTATATTAGGAGTATTTTATATGCAAGTTAAATTGTACTTTTACGCCCCACCAACCACGATCCAATAGCAAGGGAGGTTAGACATGACCGACAACAAAGAGATCGTGGTGGTTCAGCGAAAGCTACTAGTTGAGGTAGTGGTGGCAAACGAAGAGATGGCCGACAAGATCATCAAGATGGTGCAGGAGGTTGACGAACGTGTTCGTCAGGAACGCATTTCTTTCGTGGTCGATAGTCACGAAAAGATGGCTGATGGTCACCATATTCGCATCCTCTGCGAATGGAGACAACAGACGCACCTGCAAAACATCTTGGCTGAGATCAGCAAAGTGCTCGGCCTTCATTTCCGTGACCCAACTCTTCAACAGCCAAGCTCAGACTGAATCGCCCCTAGGGCAAGCTAGCGACTTGCCCTTTTTATTTTTATATAAAATAAAAGACAGGCCTTATTTAGGCCAGTCTTTTTATTTGATAAAATTAAAATGTTTTAAGACAGGTAATATATTAGGAGCTAAACCTTCTGGCAGTTGATCAAGGTCAAACCAACCCCAATTTTTAATATCTGGTCCTGGTTTTATTTCACCTACTCTTTTGGCTAAATAGTGAACCAAGAGTACGTCAACGCGAGCATCGCTTAAGTCTTTGTAGGCCCAGGTAATAAAAGGCTCTGGGTTTAAAATTTCTAATTCAATACCCATTTCTTCTTTAGCCTCTCGAATAGCCGCGCTAATCAAATTTTTTTCATAATCCTCTACCCTGCCACCACAAAATTTCCAAAAATTATCATCGCCATGTTGATTGAGTAATACTTTATTGTTTTCAACAATAACTGGACCAGAGGCAATAATTATTTTAGGCATAATTAAGAAATTTTAAAAATTGATATTTTTTCTAAGGCAACACTAGCTAAATGTATGCGATCTTTACTACGAGCATATAAAGTAAATAAGCGCTCGCCTTTTTTAACGTGATTGCCGTATTCTTTATTTAAATAGACGCCGGCTAATTTATCACTTGGTGCGCCTAAAATACGAGCAATGGTATTTAAGCCTTTATTATCGGTAAAAGTTATTTTACCAGACTTAGGAGCAGTAATATATTTTTTACAAGCACCAATCACAATATCTTCAGGATCAATTTCTGAATTACCACCTTGGGCTTTAATAATTTCTTGCATTTTTTTCCAAGCAGCACCAGATTCTAGGGCTTGCCAAGCCATTTTAGCACCGTGTCCTTTTTTGGTTTTGCCAGTAAGTTCAAGTAGTTCACCGGCTAGATGAATGGCTTTATTGGCTAAATCGGTTGGATAACCATCTTTTTGTTGCAAAACACGTAAAACATCTCTTGCTTCTAAGGATGGACCTACGCCACGACCAACTGGATCTTCGGCTCTAATCATCACTACTTTAATTTTAATGCCAAATCTAGAGGCTAAATACTTGAATTTTCTTTCTAATTCTTTAGCAACCTTCATATCTGGTATTTTGGTAGTAACACCAACCGGCATATCGATAATCAAATGAGTAATACCCATAGCAACCTTTTTAGCCATAATACTAACTAACATTTTATCGTATGGCTCTAAAGATAATGGATAAGATACTTTTAATATTTTATCATCAGCTGGTGCTAAATTTAAACCGCCACCCCATACTAGACAGGCGCCAGTTTTTTTAACTATTTTACGAATTTCATCAGCGGTAAAAGATACTGGAGCAAGTACTTCCATAGTATCTGCCGTGCCCGCTGGCGAAGTAATAGCCCTAGAAGAAGTTTTAGGTATTATTAAGCCTAAAGAAGCTAAAATAGGGATAGCCACCATGGTAGTCCTGTTTCCTGCTAATCCACCAACTGAGTGTTTATCAGCCACTAAGCCATGAAACTTAATAACTTCACCAGTTTCAGCCATAGCTTTAGTCATGTAATAGAGCTCTTGATCAGTATAATTTTTGATAAAACTAGAAGCTACAAAATAAGTAATTTCAGTTCTAGTTAAAATACCATTGCTAATATCGGAAAATATTTGGTAAAAATCTTGGTAAGTTAATTTTTTCTTTAAGAGCCTTTTTTTAATAGCTTGGATAGATTTGGCTCTTTCTAAAAATTCTACTTCTACAATAGTGTTTTGAGGAATGGTCATCTTTTCCCAAATATCACGATACAAAGCAATTTGTCCGGGCTTTACTCTGGTGCTAGAAGTGTTAGCTTCGGCTATAATTCTATTTTTTTGCCATAAAATTTCTATTTTATCGCCAGCTCTAATGCCATAGCGCATGGCTTCCTCTTCGTTGACTAAAGCAATATTTGCTTGGCCAGTTTCAATGTCTAGTTTTTTGATTTTTAGATAATAAGGCATAGATTAAAATTTTATTACTTGACCAGGCTTTAAGATTTGACTGGATTTTTGATTAGAAGTTTGAGTTTTATTTTTTGTTATATTAGGACTAGTGTTTTGATTGGATACAGGTTTAGCTTTGATAGCATCAGCTAGAGAAATAAATGATTCTTTGCTTTCGTCTGTTTTTTCTTCTGCCACAACCTCATCCTTGGGTGATGTTGGCTTTACTATTTTAATACTAGACGGAGAAGGAATTTTACCTTGTTTTGCTAGTTCTAAACAATTGTTGCAATACACTGGTCGATTTGGATCAGGATCAAAATTAATTTCTGTTTCCTTACCACAATAAGTGCAATTTATTTTATTGACAACGCTAGGCTTTTTAGCTTTAGCTTCTTTTTTAGCAGCCATTTTACTAGCAAAAGTAGGTTTAGCTGGAGCTTTGGCTTTACTAGCTACAGGCTCTTTATTTTCACTCCAACGTGTAATTTTGTCTTCAATAATTTCACGAGGTTTAGCATAACGTTCACGAGAAACTTTAACTACTTTTTCTTTAATGCCAGTAGAATTTTCAGGTGTAGCTACAGGTGGCAAACCAATAGCTGAAAAAGGTTCAGTAGTGACGCCATTAATCATTAATTTCAAATACATTTCAAACTTTGACAGATTAACTAAATCTTCTTGAGTAAAAATTGGAAAAAATTCTTTTTCTAAAAATTCAGCATCATTAGCACCTACCCTAAAGGCTACAATAGTACCGACATTGCCGAAAACGGCAGATTTAATAGTTTCATCACTACCAAATTTTAATTGATCTATGTATTGGTGGGCAATTACTAAATTAAGGGCATATTTACGAGCTTCGGATAAGATATTAGCAAAACTATGAGTAGCAAAATTTTGAAATTCATCAACATAAAGATAAAAATCTTTTCTATCTTTTTCAGGGGTATCAACCCTAGACATGACTGCCAGCTGAATCTTGGTAATCATCATAGAACCAAGTAAAGCCGAATTATCTTCGCCTACCCTACCTTTAGAAAGATTTAGTAAAAGAATTTTTTCTTCATCCATTACTTCGCGCATAGAAAAAGAAGATTTGACCTGACCTAAAACATTTCTAATTAAAGAAGATGACAAAAAGCGTCCAACCTTATTTTGAATTGGAGCAATAGCTTCAGCTTGAAAACGGTCAGGATATTTAGAATATTCATCCACCCAGAAAGCTTTGACTACCGGGTCAGTAATTTTTTCGATTACTCTTTCTCTAAAATTCTTGTCAGTCAGAATACGCATAATACCCAAAAGTGTAGAACCTGGGTATTCAAGTAATGCCGAAATTGCATGGTGTAAAACGTATTCAAGTCTTGGTCCCCAAGAATCAGCCCATATTTTTTTAAAGACGCCAATCAGACCAGATACAACTAAATGTCGCTGTTCAATATTAACACTTTCTAAAACATTAAAAGCAATCGGATAATCAAGGTCAGCTGGATTAAAATAAATAACGTCATTAATACGTTCTGGTGGTATAAAATCAATTACTTTTTCAACTAAATCGCCGTGTGGATCAACTACACAAACACCTCGTCCATTACGGATGTCTTGGATAATCATGTTTTCCAACATGGTACTTTTACCCATACCAGTCTTACCAATGATATACATGTGTTTACGTCGGTCGTCTGGTTTAATACCAAATTTAACCTGAGAATTACGAAAATTCGTCTGGGCAAAAACAGTTACATCTTGATTATTATTTTTATTTTGCGAATGCATAAATTTAATTTATTGAGGGACTATCGGTAAATCTTCTGGAGGTGAATTTTTGGAACGACGAGGCGTGACTTTAGGTTTGACATTTTGGTCAACTGGAAAATTTCTCTCATAATAAGAATTATCTAAAGATACATCAAAATCAGGAACAGTTTTAAGTTGCTTACGTAATTCTTCTTGGGCTTGTTCTTCATTAGTACCAATATCTTGCATAACAGGTAAAGCGGCTGGGGCTTGAACTTTTTTCGATTCAGTTTTTTGTAATAATGGAGTACGAATATATTTACTTGGAAAATGCCAAAGCGAAGCAAGCTCCTCGGTATTTAAAATAAAAGAAGCGTGGCCAGCAATAAAACTACGATTTCGATAAGCTCTAATTAATCTACTGCGGCGCCAATTAGTTCTCATTTTGACAAACAGCCACTCAATTTTGGTTTTGGTTTTACCGTCTGGTTTAAAAGCATTTAAATTTAAACTACTAAATTGCTTAATCGCTCCAAAAACAGAAGCGATTACCCTTGGTGGACTATAAGTTTCTTTGGGAGATAAATAAATAAGACGAATTTTAGTGTCAAAACCAATTTTAGAAGCTTTAGTATCAATGGCTTCTAGTTTAGCTTTTTCGCCAGGAGTTAAATGCAGCATCAAGCTTGGCAAATCATCCTTCTTTTTTTCAGTTTTTTTGCCGCCAATATCACCAACTGGCCAAAAAATACTATCACCACCAGATAATTCTATTAAGCTACGCATTGAACCAAAGGCGTTTTCTAAGATACTTTTTTTCTTTTCCTTTGGTTTTTTACCAGCAATTTTAGCTGCCTCTGCTTGACTACGTTTAGTCCAGGCAGCGTCAGTTGGTCTAAGCATAATTTGCAACCAAACTTGCTCGCCGGGTTTAATTTTGCTCATAGTTTCCAAGATGGAGGCCATTGGATCTTTGAATTCTCCGGAAACCTTATCTTCAAAGTCTAAGTAGGTTTTAATAGGATAAACATCGTTTGCAACTGGTACAACTTCAGTGCCCCACATGTTGTATTTTTCATCAGGAAAATTTTTGGGCATTTCAGTCACATAATCTTCTACTTGGGTAATTTCCGCATCTGGATACTGAGAGTAAACAGCACTTTCAACAACATCGCGTGATTGTTCTGGGGTGCGGATTAAAAATTGAACATAGCCATCAATACTAACAATTTCAAAGGCAAAAGATAACTGAAACATGCCATTGTATTTATCTCTAGTACCAATTGGTGTATGAGCTCCTGATAGAGTGGCAAATAGTTGTTCAATAGCCTTGGGTGTTTGTTCAGTATCCTTAGGTATGTCTACAGCTAAGATAATAAATTTAATTTTAGAAAACCAGCTATTTTGTATGGCATTAAGCCAGACATCATAAGCCATCATCATAATAATGATAAGATAAATTACCCAACCACCGTTTAAAATAACATAAACCATGGCATCAAGTGGTGACATGTAAACTAGTTGGTTTAAAAAATCCGTATTAATTGTGATACTAAAATTATTCATGGCTTAAAGCTATGGTTTGATTGCTTATATTATACAATTTTTAAGGACTTTTTAAAAGAGCCAAAACAAAAACAAGCTCGTCCAAGTAGGATTTGCTTGTTTTTGTTTAAAATCATTATTCTTTAGTAGCTAGACGGTAGCGACCATTAGTGTCGCGATTAAAAATATTTTTATTCATTAGAGCTAAAGTAATAGTTGTTTCTTTGATTAAACGACGTTTTAATACTTCAGCAACAATTTCTTTTTTAGTTAAACCTTGAGGATTTAGTTTTAGAATTTCGGCAATTACTTCACTAACTACACCTGGTTTATAACCCCATTCAGCTAAGGCATAAATACCGCGACCAACTAAAACATATTTTTTATCTAAAATAAGTTCGTTGTGAATAGTGGCTGGATAAGCTAAACGATGATCAAAATTCATTTTATTGATATAGTCAGCAATTTCAGTAAAGTGCATTGGACGATTTTCTTTCTTTAATACTAGATAGACTTTATCGTTCATGCGCTTAGGGCTAATTTCTGACCAGTCAGCTAAACCCCATTCTTCGTAAGGATTGGACTTTAATTTTTTTGTAACGTAAATAAAGTTTACAACTACCTTATCAGTTAAATCATCGTCATTTTTATAAAAATCTTGATCCTGTACTTTAGCAATTAAATTATCTAAAGCTAAAGGAGCGCCATGATTTTCAACTAAGCAACGAATATTATTGATAACTTCTTCATATTTGTCCAAAGAAGCTTCTGGAGTTTTCCAAAAAGTATAGTTATGTAGAGTTTCTTTGACCATTTGAAAACGATGTTTTAGTAATTGGCCTAAGATAAAGATAATGGCGGCTTTGTTTTCTTCACTTTGACCAGGAATAGTTAATAATTCTCTAATCAAATTAACTTCAGCCATTAAACCACCATGTTCAGCTAAAATACCATTAGTAATATCTTCCAATTCTTTTAGATAAGTTTGGTCAAAGTTTTTGGTAATTTTCTTTAAAGAGGTATTTTCAATCTGACGAACACGTTCGCGAGTAACCTTATATTCTTTACCAATATCTTCTAAAGTTTTTTTATCATAGCCAGCTAAACCATGGCGAAACTTAATAATTTCCCTTTCTCTTTCAGATAAAGCCTGTAAAATGCTCTCCAAAGTTTGATGGGGATTAAAAGTTGCCAGATTTGACTGGTGTTTGGCAATGATAACTTGGTCTAAAATTGAATCCATATGATTATTGACAAATATATAGAAAAATAGTGATTTTTTTAAAATCAACTATAGAATAACACAATTCTAAAAATAAGTCAACCCTAGATCGAAATCTAGGGTTGACGTAGTGTTATTTGTCAGTTATAGCTATTTTTTCTTATTAAAGAATAATAGTAAAGGAGAAGCGATAAATATTGAGGAATAGGTACCAACTACAATACCAACCATTAAAGCCAAAACAAAATATTTAGTACTAACACCACCAAAAATATAAACAGCCATCAAAGCCATAAATGTGGTTAAAGAGGTGTTAATAGACCTAACAATAGTTTCATTAATACTGACATTGATCAGGCCTTCAAAATTATCATAATTTCTGGTTTTAAATAGATTTTCTCTAATACGATCAAAAGTAACAATAGTGTCGTGAATAGAAAAGCCTAAAACAGTAAGTAAGGCTGTTACAAACAAACTATCTACTTCTACATTTAAAAATTTTCCTAAAAAGGCAAATAAACCAATCACTATAGCAATGTCATGCACTAAGGCAATAATAGCAGCTAAGCCATATTTCCAAGATTGTACTGGGCGGGAAACTTGTCTAAAGGCATAGGCAATATAAAGTAAAATACAAACTAAAACTAAAATAATTGCTTGAATAGCTTTTTGTTTTAGTTCATTACCAACGGTAGGACCAATAGACTCAAAGCGATTTTCAGTTAATTTGTTGTCATTAACATTTATATTTTCGATGTTAAGCTTAGAAATTTTAGCAACAATTTCTTGATGTTTAGCTTGGTCAACGTTTTCATAACGCAAGATAAAATCTAAGTCACCACTAGGCTGAACCTTAACATTATTAATACCCACTTCTTTGAAAGCAGTTTCCATTTGGTCGATGCTAGGGCGAGCTTGGCTATAGTTTACTTCCATTAAACTACCGCCGGTAAAATCAATGCCTAAGCGTAATCCCCAAATCAAGGTAGCAATAATAGAAACGCCAACTAAAATGCTGGAAATACTATACCACAATTTCTTTTTTTGAATAATATTATACATATGAGTAAATTTTTAGTTTTCGTTATTTTTTGTAATTCTAACTCCAAACCAAGATAATTTGTTTTCTAATTTTTTGTTAACTATCAAATATAGCAAGGTTCTAGTAACAGTAATAGCTGAAAACATGGAGATTAAGATACCAATGCCCAAAGTAATAGCAAAACCTTTGACAATTGAGGTGCCAAACCAAGCTAAAATAGTACAAGTGATTAAAGAAGAAATATTTGAGTCTCTAATTGAGGTCCAGGCTCTAGCAAAACCCTCTTCAATGGCTGTAAATAGGCTTTTACCGTGATATAATTCTTCTTTGGTACGTTCAAAGATCAAAATATTAGCATCAACTGCCATACCAATGGACAGAATAAAACCAGCAATACCAGCCATAGTCATAGTAACAGGGATTAGTTCAAAGACTGCTAAACTTAAGACGGTGTATAAACCTAAGGCAATTACGGCTATTAATCCAGGTAAACGATAGAATAATAACATAAATAAAGCAGCTGCTAAAAAGCCAATAATACCAGCAATTAAACTTTTATCTAAAGAAATTTGCCCTAATGAAGGACCGACTGTTTGTTGAGAAATTAAAGTAATTGGCACAGGTAAAGCACCTAAATTTAAATCTTTAACTAATTGTTTAGCTTCTTTGATGGTAAATTTACCTGAAATTTGAGCACTGCCATCAGTAATTGCTTCTTGGACAACGGGACTTGAACGCAAAGAACCATCTAAGAAAATAGCAATTGGTTTACCAACATTGGCAGATGTCATGTCGGCAAAAATTTCTTTACCTTTATCATCAAAGTCAAGTAGTACTAATGGTTCTTGGGTATTAGGATCAAATTGTAATTGAGCTTTTTTGATATTGCGACCAGTTAAAGTTGTATCTTGCCAAACTAAATCAGCGTCTGGTTTTTTGAGTAAAATATGAGCAGAATGCACTTCTTTAGCGCCAGCTTCATTGGTGCGCTCTTCAATTTTTTTGATAATATGATAACCAAATTGTGACTCAACTAATTGTTTACTAACTTGGCCGGGTTTTAAAGTATCAAAAATAGCAGCATCAAATTCTGGTACAAAATTACCCTTTGTTACCCAAGGTAAATCGCCGCCGTTTTGAGCAGAAGCAGTGTCTTCACTGTATTGTTTAGCTAAAGTAGCAAAGTCCTCGCCTTTTAAAACGCGAGCTAATATTTCTTGGGCTTTAGTTTTGAC
>CAZHLU010000003.1:0-28114 GCA_964533435.1 uncultured Gammaproteobacteria bacterium
TCATTAAGCTTAGCTCTAGTACTAGGCCCTACTAAACCATAACCAGTATCTTTAGTTGACTTTACAATCTGGTGCTTTAATTGGAATCTCTGTACAGCCTGTTTAGTAAGTGTGCCGTAGATACCAGTTACTCTTCCTTCTGGATATACTTCTTTGTCTTGAGCAAGGATAGTTTGTAATTGTCTAACATCTGCACCGGTTGAACCTAATTTAAGAATACGGTTAAATACTTTCTTTGTGATATTACTAACGGCCACTGGACTGGTCATATCTGGACCTGTTGCATATTGAGCCAAACTATCAACTTCTACTATGGAATTCCAAGAGTAACCTAAAGCTTTAAACACTTCGGCAGTAGGTATATACCTCTTCGTACCATTTTCTAGTAAATAGACTTTAGGATTATTTTTTTCTTTTACCAAATTTGATAAATATGTTAAAGGCTCGCCAATAGGATATTGAGCAAGAGTAGGATATGTCACGATATCTGACCACTTGAAGTTATGACTTAAGAATACTTTTTCATTAGGAATTGGCCTCCTAATACCATTTTCTAGAAGATAGACAGTTGCTTTGTTGTTTTCTTTAACTAGAACACTACTTACTGTGGCTAGTAGTGTAAGATCTATGCGATTATTTAGTAAAGCATTAAAAGTTAATTTAAGATCATTACTAGCATCTTTGTTTAAATCCACTAAGATAGATTGATTTGGTGTAAGAGTAAAAATTGAATTATTAAGCTGTATTTTTACTTTAGAATTAGGTATATCTAAATCAATAATCTTTAAATTATTAAGATTAAAATTAGCTTGAGAATTAATATACATTAAGAGATTAAGACCACTGGCATCTACCACTAGATTATCCTTGGTTTCATTCATTGGAATATATACATCCTGTTTACCTAAGCCTTGCGAAGGTATTGTTTGAACCTGATTTCCTCCTCGAGAAGATGCTGGAGTAGGAGTAACCGTAGCTGCAGCAAATAAAGCAAAAGTGGTAAAATGAGTAGTAGTACAAGAAATGGTATTAGTATTTGTATTTACTGTACAAGTATTTAAAGCTTCCCAGGCAGTGCCATTCCAAAAGTATATTAGCAATGAGCTTTCGTCCATACCACTGATTTCCCCATCGGTATAACTAATGCTAAGGGTTAAGGGTTGATCAAATGTTGTAAGTGGAGTACTGACGTCAATAAAGGCAGAAAGATCATAAGTATGCTCACCGATGACATCTAGATTACTTGGTGTACCAAGGCTAGCTATTAGGGTTGTAGTATTTAGCTGATTAGCCTGAAATTCAACATCAGATTCCCCGTCTTCATCAAAGCCAGCTGGAATGTCTAAGGTCATATTAGCAGTACCAGTATCAAACGTGATAATAGCGCCTGTTGAAGTAGAAACCGTATCTGAGACAGTATCAATCACTGGGGCATCGCCTTCGCAACCAGTGGTAGTAAATTCATTGTCTGCACCTGTGGCTAGATTTGAAGCTGCATCACGTGAACGAACTCTAAAATGGTATGTAGAACAAGCAATGAGGCTTGATAGGTTAACAGTGTGAGAAGTAACTCGAGGAGAAGTATTGGCTTCAGTAGTAGAAGTAGCATAGCTAGTAGAAAAGCCATAATCTACTATACTAGAGGCTGCTTCACTGGTAGTCCAATTAATACTAGCTGTAGTGTCAGCTGGGGTGGCAAGTACTGAAGTGATGGTGGGTGAGCTAGTATCAATCACTAGGGCTTTATTAGCTGCTAAATTACTAGCCGGCACCATATTAACCATAGTATTATTCATTTCATCATTGATAGTGCCTAATACAGAAGAAACTGTTAAATCAGCGCTAGTATCTCCTGTTTGCACGGTATAATTACACGTGGCAGTACTAGCAGCTGTTGCTAGACTAAAAGTACAAGTCCTGTCATTATCGCCAGTTTCTAAAGTCACGGTCACATTGCCGCTAGTAGTTACTGGCTCAGAAAATGTTAAATCAATATCAATGACTTCACCAGTAGTATACGAACCATTTGCCTTGTCCGAAGAAACGCTTAAGATAGTCGGAGCCGTCACGTCAGTAGTAATAGCTTTATCAAAGTGAACTGCCCAATTATACAAAGTATTGCCGTACAAAGATGGATATGGATCAGTATCACGTAAATTACCAGCTGCCGCACCCACATTTTGTGCGCCAGCATCAGTACCAGGTACACCAGTGTAAGCATAACGTAAACGTTGATTGGTGCCAGTTGGAGTATTGGAAAGAGTAATTTTTACTGTATCAGCATCTAAAATCTCTACTGAACTAATGGTAGCCGAAGCTGTTGAATCATAATATTCAAAACCATAATTATTATGCGCAACCACTAAGGTAGTATCAAATGCAAGCACCCCTGCCGGCACATGAAAATTAGCATAAATTATATTAGCACTACGCACTACACTATCCGGAGTCAATGGACGCCAAGCTTCATGATCAATACTTACTTTTTTTATAACTTTACCATAATATTCACCTAGCCAACGCGAGCTAGCCCCCGTAAGGTGATGGCGATCAGAATAATTAAAAAAATATTTTGGCGTAACTAAAAATATTTTACCAGGGTTATCTTCAGCTGCTTGTAATTGATAAATAGGAATCTCTGAAGTAGCATCGTTAGCATAAGAAGACATAAACGAACTCATCTGACACAAAAATAATGGAATAGTTCCAGTCTGACCAGTAATAGCCTTGGCATCAGTCTCATAATCAGATTGCCATTCCTCTAAATAGCCCTGATAAGTGGGCCCACTGACTCCATTATAATTATCAGTTTCACCATGAATAGTAGTAACACCAATCACCCGCGAAGTTCTACCTAGCCCTTCGGCAGCTGTCTTAGCATTAGTAACTTGCGTCATGCCGGTACTATATGGTGCTGTACCTTTTTTTAGTTGCGAATATGTATACCCACTAACACCATGTAGAGATACAGCTACATCAAAATCATGGCCAACATCGTTAGCAGTAATAGTATTAGCCATAGAACTACTAATAGTTTCTACTGAAGATTCAACTAATGGAATAAAACTAGCTGCTGTACCTAAACCACCGGCACCGCCAGCTAACATTAAATTATTATAAGGTTGGGTGGTACTTAGAGCTGGAGTTGAATTTACCCCCACGGACAAACTCTGGCCAGTGGAAAGAATTTGGTTAACATAATCAACTTCGTTAACCTGAGTAGAAGCAGCGCTCAAAACGGCAACGCCAGTAGTTGGACTAGCATTAGCAACTGGTGTTACTTCAAATTTTAAATATTTATTTAAATCCGAAGAAGTAATTGTATAATTAATACTAGTTGCACCATCAATAGCTGCATAACTACCTCCGGCTGTATCAGCTCTTAACCACCTATACAAAGAAGTTGCTTCACTATCTCCATTAACATCATTAAAAGTATAAGTACCAGTAACCAATTCATCTAACGAAGCCGTGCCCGTAATAGTTACCGAACTAGCTGTCGGTGCCGTTGGTGTAGCTGAAACTGGTCTAGCTGTAGTTGTAGCTGAAGGTGAACTAGTACCATTAACATTCACTGCTGAAACCCGAAAATTGTAGGAATAACCATTACTTAAACCTGTCACTGTAGCCGAAGTTAAGGCTGATTCGCCATCATTAAAAGTAGACCAAGATCCAGTAGTACTAAGCTTATATTGGATAATATAATCCGTAATAGCTGCACCATTATCACCGCCCGAATCCCAAGTCAAAGCAACCTGACCAGAACCCGGAGTAGCTACCAATGAAGTTGGAGGAAATGGACCAGTGACTGGTTCAATAATAACAACATTGTCATAACTTACTGTACCACCGGACTGATAACCGCCTATCCAAAAACCTTTATTAGTGAACGTGCCTTGATTATAGGTAGCACTAGGCGTACCAGAACCATCAACATAAACCTCAGCACCGCCAGCCTGTAAAGCAACTAATTTAAAAGTAATTGGTACACCATTAGTACAAGAAGTTAGACCGCTTAGAGTGGCTGGCGAACCAGCCTGATTAGAGCCTCCGGACCAATAATAAAGTTCCCAGTTTGTCGTATTAGAAAGAAAAATATAAGAAGCTGAATCTGGAGTAGTAAAATTCATATCACCATAACCCAGAGCTACTGGACCAACGCCATTACCACAATTATCTCGAGTAATAGTCACTTCCATACTCACATCACCATTAGTGCGGTCAAAAGTAGCCACTGTGCTAACTCCATCCTGACTAGACCAACCCCCAGCTGAAGGCGTGATATTTAAAGAATCGTTTTGTTGAACTCTACCACTAGTACCCCCTAAACCGGTAGCATCCGCTTCTGTCCATTTGTCGGAATCTATAGTTGTACCAGTAAAATCATCAATTAAAGCAGCATTTACTGCCGTATTAGTTGCAATATTAGAAGCTACACCAACACCGACCGAATTTTTTGCTGATACCTTAAAATTGTAACTACTACCATCGATTAATCCAGTAACTATTGCTGTAGTGGCATTAGAAACATCATCAACAAAAGTGGTCCAAGTCAACGGCTCTGTAGCTAATTTATATTGCACAATATAATCAGTAATAGCAGCACCGCCATTACTCAAAGGTGCTACCCAAGACAAAGTCATCTGACCATTACCACTAGGACTAGCCGTCAAACTCCTTGGTGCCGAAGGTACACTCAAAGCAGGTGTAGCCGAAACAGTATCAGAAGGAACACTAGTACCAACTATATTTTTAGCTGAAACCCGAAAATCATAATTTAAATCATTTGTTAAGCCAGTCACAGTCGCCGTAGTATTGGTGGATACACCATCAGCAAAAACGGCCCAAGTATCTGGTGATGAATGAAGTTGATATTCCACCACATAGTCGGTAATAGCCGCACCGCCATTATTAGCTGGAGCGGTCCAAGTCAAAGTGATCTGCGTGCTAGCCGAAGCTGCTTCTAAACTAGTAGGCGCATCAGGTGCCACAGCCGCATTAGGCCCTGAAATAATAAAATTATCTACTAAAGTAGCCGTTCCCGAATGACCAGATAAAAAGAAACCTTTATTACTAAAAGTCCCACCCGTCAAAGTAGCAGCCGCCGTGCCACTGCCATTAATATACAAAGCCGCACCGCTACTTGGGTCAATTGTTATTTTAATATGAAAAGGCACACCAGCCGTACAAGTAAAAGCTGTAGTGATATTTTCAGCGTTAGAATTAGAGTTTTGTCGAGAAAAATAAATAGTACGATTCACTATATACATAGTATAAGACTGGCCCCCGCCCGTAAGCACACCCGGATCACCATAACCAATACCAGGAATGCCATTGGCTGAACAAGTTATATCAGCTTCCATTTCTAAACTTCCTAAAGTCCTGTCATAAGTGTTTACTGTCCTGACATAATTAGACCCCCAAGCAGATGAACCTGTCATACTCAAAGTACCGTTCTGTTGTATATTACCAGAAGTCCCGCCAGCACCAGCAGCGTCAACTTCAACCCAGTTATCTGTATTAATAGTAGTTCCAGTAAAATCATCTGAAAGCAAAGTAGTAGCTTGAACCGGCTTAATTGTAAAGACAAAGCTCTGCAAAATTAAGGTAGTAACTAAAAACACAAAAAAACTTACTTTAAAATGCCTTAAAAAATTGCTTATTTTGTAGGCATTAGTCTTTAGAAGATTACGCATAAATTTTGATAAATAAAAAACCCAAATTAAAAAATATTGGGCTTCTTTGAACCTCTGTATCAAATTTTAACTACCTATATTTTAACACAAAAGCTCAATAATGAGAAGAGTTTAAATTTAATTTATTTTTTAAGCCACCCTAAAACACGATAGCCAATAAATTTACCGTCTTGGCTGATATTTGGTGTAAAAAATAAATCTGTATATGTGGTTTTACCATTTAAATCTAGACCAACATAATCTAAGATCCGATATGGTTCTTCTCTTGATGAAAAATAAAGAAATCTTTTTTCTGCTTCCTCTTTTTTATCTTCTGGTACAAAATCTAAATAACTTCTACCCAAAGCTACTTGAGGACTTATGCCAAACAAACTTTCTATTGACTGACTAATATATCTAGCCAAACCATTTTTATCAATATCAAAATAAAAATCACAGGCATTTTCCATAAACTTATTTTGATTTTTATTTTCTAGACTATAATCTAAATTATTTTTGACACTTGCTGACACTAATAAACAAGTCTCGTTTTCAGTAGGCTTATACAGCTGCAAAAATACACTAACAGCTAGTTTTTTACCAGCTTTAGTTTTATTAAAACTCTCTAATTGAATATAATGGTCTTCAGCTAAAATAGATTGTGGTGGCATTAATCTAGTAGCAATATCTTGGGAAACATCTGTATCAATTTCAGTAAAATGCATCCCAATCAATTCATCGTGACTATAGCCCAAAATACGACTAGCCGCCTCATCAGCATTAGTGATAATACCCAATTCATTAAAAACTAAAATATAACAACAATCATCACTTGTTTTTTTTATCTGCCCAATTTTATTAATTTTACCGCACTTTTTACACTTTATCTCTAGACTAGCCTGTAAAAAAATACCTTTTAATAAAAGTCGACCACATTCACATCTTTGCTCTAACAATAATACATTACTCATATAAATTTAATCAATTTACTGTACTTATAATAAAATTAACGATTTTTGTACAAAAAAATTTGGATTAGACGATATCTAATCCAAATATTTAGCCTTATTAGCTAAATGCTCTTCATAAGTTTTAGCATAATAAACCTTACCTTCTTTATCTGTTAAAAAATAATAATAATCGTTAGCCGTTGGGTACAAAACTGCTTCAATGCTACTAATACCAGGACTAGAAATAGGCCCTGGAGGAAGGCCTGGATTTTTATAAGTGTTATAAGGTGAATTAATTTCTAGATCTTCATAAGTAGGTTGGGCTAAACCCTTGCCAGTGACAAAATTGACAGTAGCGTCCGATTGCAAAGCCATATTAATCTTTAAACGCTTTAAAAAAATATCGGCAATCATTTTTTTGTCTTTATCATTGGGTACTTCGCGTTCAATAATAGAAGCCAGTGTCACTACTTCAAAAATAGTCTGATTTTGAGTAGCAATTTCTGCTCTTAATTTATCATTTAATTTACGATCAAAATTAGATAAAGTTTTACGAATAAAATCTTCAACTGTAGTATATTTATCAACAAAATAAGTATCTGGGAAAATATAGCCTTCTAAAGTAGCAATACGCGGAGCGTCATTTAAAAAAGAAAATTCTGTCTGCCAATCCCCTTTATCACCACTGATTAATAAAAATTTATCCGCATCAAAGCCTTTATTTTTTAAAATTTCAGCAACTCCATTGCGATCCAAGCCCTCGGGCAATAAAACTGAACGTTGACTATTTAGTGGTAATTTAGTAATCGTATTACTTAAACGATAAATACTAATACCCTTTGGTAGATCATAAACTCCGGCTACTACTTTATTTTCTTGTTGCTTTAGCCACAGCCAAGTTTCAAAAACAAATTTATTCTTGATAATACCTTTATCAAATAAACTAGCACTTATTTGATTGACTCCCTGACCAGCTTCAATAGCAAAACTCTGGTCTTTACTTGATGTATTATTAGAAAATAAATTATAAGCAAACCAAAAGGCAAAAACTAAGGCTCCTAAAAAAATAAGTGATAATATCTTCTTAAAAATATTCATATTAATTTAAAACTAAAATTACTAAACCTAATACTAAAGTGTAAAAACAAAACTGATAAAATTTATTATTTTGTACGATTTTCTTAAGTAAATTTAAGGCCAATAAACCAACTATAATCGTAGTAAAAAATCCTAATAAATAAACCGGCTGCCAAGCCAAATCTTTGACTGACAAAATAAAAGAAGCAATAATAGCTGGAATCGCCAGTATAAAAACATAATCAAAAGCCGCTTGGCGCTTTAAACCATAAAGTAAAGCCACAGACAAACTTAAACCACTGCGCGAAACACCAGGCAAAACGGCTAAACCCTGGACTATGCCTATTAAAATAGCAATTTTATAACTAAATTCTCTTTTTTCTTTAGACCAAAAACTAAGCCCCACAAATAAACTAGTCACCAAAAATCCATAGGCAGCCATTTCTAAAGTACGCAAATTTTCTATAAAAGGATAAATACTCAAACCAATGATACCCGTAAGTAAAGTGCTTATCAAAAAATACTGCCACCACTTTTTCCTGTCTTGTGGCCAAGCGCTTGGTTTTTTAAAAAAATCTTTTATAAAACTTTTAAGTTGCTCCCTGAAAAAAATAATAATTACTAACAAGCTACCTAAATGTAAAAAAATATCAAAAGCAATATTGACTTGCACGGCCATTATTTTTTCTAGCAAAACTAAATGCCCATCACTAGAAATTGGCAACCATTCAGTAATACCCTGACTAATGCCCAAAATTATACTCTGCCACCAATTCATTGTATTTTAGTAATTATTTGTTATAATGATTATATTATAATAAAAAACCTTATGTATCAACTATTTCTTATCCCCCTTATAGTAATGATTTTAAACCAATTAATCAAGGTTGTCATTGAAATGTTTCAAGGCAAATTTACTTGGTTTTCAATACTTAGTTACGGCGGTATGCCCTCTTCTCACGCTGCGGTTGTCACTTCACTAGTTTACCTAATGGCTTACTTTGAAGGATTTGATTCTTCCAGTTTTGCTATAGCCTTAATCTTAGCCTTGCTTACTATTCGTGATGCCACTGGCATCCGTTGGCAAATTGGTAAAAATAGTAAATTAATAAACCAATTGATCAAAGAGTTACCTGACGAAAAAGAATATCATTACCCAGTTTTAGAAGAACGTTTTGGTCACAAAAATAGCGAAGTGCTAGTTGGTATTTTATTAGGTTTAGTAACTACTTTTTTATTAATCAATATCTGGTCCCAATTTATATTTTAAATTAGAGAACTACCAGTCATAGCTGGTGGTTTTTTAATACCCATAATTTTTAAAATCGTAGGAGCCACATCTGCTAAAACTCCCACTGGGGTAATGCGACTAAGATCTGAACTAGTTAGGCCTGTTAAAACACTTTTACCAGCAAATTCTGAACCAATGATAAATAAAGGCACTGGGCTATTACTATGCTCTTTTTCTATTTCACCAGTTTGTAAATCAAACAGACCTTCGGCATTACCATGATCTGCCGTAATCAAAACAACACCTTCATAAGACAAAGTAACTTCTACAATTTCATTGATTAATTGATCTAATAGCTCAATAGCCTCAATGGTAGCCGTTAAATTACCTGTATGAGCTACCATGTCTGGGTTAGCAAAATTAGCCACAATAAAATCATATTTACCTTCTTTGATAGCTTGATTAATCTTATTGGTTATCTCTCTAGCTGACATAGCTGGTTTTTGATCATAAGATACTACTTGAGGCGAAGGAACTAAAATTCTATCTTCGCCCGTATAAATTTGCTCTTGACCACCATTAAAAAAATAAGTGACATGGGCATATTTTTCGGTTTCGGCAATATGTAATTGTTTTAAGCCCGCATCAGAAATTACTTTAGCCAGAGGCGTATCAATAATCAATGGCGGGAAAGCAACTTTAACCGGCAAATCTTTTTCATATTCAGTCATACTCACAAAAAACAAATCTTTAAAATATTGACGTGGAAATTTTTCAAAACCAGGCACAGTCAAAGCTTCTGTCATTTGTCGAGCACGATCTGAACGGAAATTAAAAAATATCACTGCATCACCATCCTTGATCTTACCTTTAGCTTGACCCAAATCATCAATAATAACACTTGGCACCATTTCTTCATCAAAAATATTTTTTTTGTAAGATTCTTGGATAGCAGTAATTGGATCATCGTATTTATCTTGAGATTGACCCAAAACCATAGCTTCATAAGCTTTGGCAATCCGATCCCAACGATTATCCCTATCCATAGCCCAAAAACGTCCAGCAACTGTAGCAATTACACCAACGCCAATACTTCTTAATTTTTCTTGTAATTTAGAAACAAAATTAACACCACTATTATAAAGTGTATCGCGACCATCTAAAAAAGCGTGCACATAAACTTGATTAACCTTATGTTTGCGCGCTAATTCCAGCAAAGCATATAGATGCTCATTGTAGCTATGAACGCCACCAGAGCTTACTAAACCTAAAATATGCAAAGCACTGTTATGATCTTGAACATGTTTAATAGCTGCTAAAAATGCTTCATTATCAAAAAAACTGCCGTCTGTGATTGATTTATTAATCCTAGGTAAATTCTGATAAGGAATAAGCCCGGAACCTAGTGACAAGTGGCCAACTTGACTATTACCCATCTCGCCCCAAGACAAACCAACCGCTTCACCAGAAGCAGCAATTGGCATGATTGGGTAATGCACTGAATATTTATCAAAATTTGGTGTTTTAGCTAAAGAAATAGCATTAGCGCGCGAAGGTGGCGCAATGCCAAAGCCATCGAGAATAAGTAAAACTACTGGTCGGGGTCTTTTCATTTTATTTTATAATTAAAGATTTAGCAGTCATAGCAAGTGGCTGATCAACATTCATAATTTCTAAAATAGTTGGAGCAATATTACTCAAACTGCCGTTACTTTTTAATTTATATTTTTTATTTTTGTTAGCAACAATAAATGGCACTGGATTAGTAGAATGTTCAGTATCAATTTCGCCAGTTTTTAAATTTATCATCTCTTCTATATTACCATGATCAGCGCTGACTATTAAAGTGCCATTATGATCAAATACTGCTTTTAAAATATCGGTTAAAGCACTATCTACTGCCTCAATTGCTTTAATAGCCGCTTGCAAATTACCAGTATGCCCAACCATGTCCAAATTAGCAAAATTAACAGTGACAAAATCAAATTGATTATTTTTTAAAGCATCAACAATGTACTTACTAATTTGTGGCGCTGACATAGCTGGAGCCATATCATAAGAATCTACTTCTTGACTAGGAATATTAATTCTAGTTTCACCGACAATTGCATGATCATAGCCACCGTTAAAAAAATAAGTAACGTGAGCATATTTTTCGGTCTCAGCAATATAAAGTTGTCGTTTATCTTTGAGAGTGGCTACTAAAGTATCGGCTAAATCTATACCTGGATAAGCAGTCAAAATACTATCTAAATCTGGCCCAAAATCAGTCAAAGCCACAAACACTAAATTATTTAAAACCTTACTGGGTTTAAAGGCGCCAGGGTTTTTTTTGACAAAATCGGTTTGTACAAAAACTTTGCTCAATTGCCGAGCACGATCTGAACGCAAATTAAAAAATACTACCGAGTCATTATTACCAATAGTAGCTACTGGTTTTTTACCATTTAAAATAACACTTGGTTTAATAAATTCATCACTCTCACCCCTAGCATAAGCTGCTGACACGGCAGCTTCGGCATTAGCAGCAAAAAATTCTGCTTTACCTAAAGTCATAGCCTCATAAGCGCTTTTAGTGCGATCCCAAGCCTTTTTCCTATCCATAGCATAAAAACGACCCATAATGGTAGCAATATGCACGCGTTCTGAATCAAAAATATGACGATAGTGAGCTAAAATTTTAGCTGAAGCAAAAATTGGACTATCACGACCATCAGTAAATAAATGCAAATAAATTGACTGCTTGGTCTTTTGTTGAAACAAACTTAATAAAGATAAAAGATGATCAGTATCCGAATGCGGACTAGAAACATCCGAAAGCAAACCCATCAAATGAATACTAGATTTATGTTTATTTACATGCTTGATAGCTTGCAAAAAAGCTGGATTCTTGAAAAAAGTACCATTATTAATAGAACGTGAAACAGTAACAGCGTCCTGCTCCACAATCCTACCAGCGCCAATATTCATATGACCAGCTTCTGAATTTCCTGGTTGACCGGCAGGCAAGCCAACATCTACACCTGAAGCCGCTAGTTTGGCGTGGGGATATTTTTTAAATAAATTATCAAAAGTTGGTTTTTTAGCTAAAACAAAAGCATTGCCCGTATTTTCCTTAGTAATACCCCAACCATCTAAAATAGCCAAAACTACCGGCCCGTTTGTTTTATTATTATGATAAAAATTAATTCTTGGCATAATTATTTGAGTAGTCTAGATTCAATACTTAATAAACGATTATATTTTGCAATCCTCTCACCCCTTGAAGTAGAACCAGTCTTGATATATTCAGCATTTACTGCTACTGCTAGATCCGCAATAGTAGTATCTATAGTTTCACCACTACGATGAGAAATCATTACTTGATAATCGCTAGCTTGTGCCAAACTAATAGCTGCTAAAGTTTCTGTTAAGGTCCCGATTTGGTTAGGTTTTATCAAAATTGTGTTAGCGGCTTTTAATTTTATGCCTTTTTGCAAACGATTAACATTAGTTACAAATAAATCATCACCAATAATTTTTACTTTATGATTAGTCACAAAATCATCTTTAGTAAAATGCTGCCAAGCTGACCAATCTTCTTGATCAAAAGGATCTTCTATCAGACGCAAAGGATAAGCTTGCATTAATTCAGCATAAAAATCAGCTAATTCATCAGAGCTATATTTTTTCTTTTCTAATTTTAATTGGTAAGTACTTGACATTGAATCATAAAATACAGACGCACCAGCATCAATACCTAAAACAATATCATCCGGCGCCGAAAAACCGCTCTTATGGATTGCCTGCATTAATAAATCAAAAACTTGGTGATGACTTTTAGCTTCCGGTGCATAACCACCTTCATTGCCAAGATCTATATCCATGCCTACATTATGTAATACATTAGCTAGTTCATGAAATATTTCACTGGCTTGCCTTAATTTATCAGCAAAAGTAGGCGCCTGATGTGGCACTAGCCAAAATTCTTGTAAATCAATATTAGTACTGCCATGCTTACCACCATTAATCACATTAACAACTGGTGTTGGCATTATATATTTTGTGAGTTTATGATTATATAATTGACGTAAATACTGATAAAGCTGCATATTATTAGCCAGAGCTGCAACTTTGGCTACTGCTAGTGAAACTCCCAAAATAGCATTAGCACCTAAATTACTTTTGTTTTTAGTAGCATCTAAATCAATCATTAACTGATCAATCTTAGCTTGTTCAGTTACCTGCAAACCACTTAATTCTTGATTTAAAATAGTATTAACGTTTTTAACTGCTTTTAAAACGCCGAGGCCATCGTAGCGGTGTTTATCTGCATCTCTTAGTTCAAAAGCTTCCCAACGGCCCGTGGAAGCACCAGAAGGCACACCAGCAGAAGCCACAAAACCATTGGCCAGTTCTACACTTACTTCAAGAGTGGGATTACCACGCGAATCTAAAATTTCTTGAGCACTAATTTTTTTTATTTTAAGTGGCATTAGTTTAGATCTTTTTTAATCGATTTAAAGAAGGTAAAACATCGCCCTGCAAAAAAGACAACATGGCTCCACCGCCAGTTGAAATAAAGCTAAAATTATTTTTTAATTTTAATAAATTAACCAATTCTACAGTTTCCCCGCCACCAATAATAGTCTGAGCTCGATATTTAGAAATTACTTTCATAATCGTACTAGAGCCCTGTCTACCTTGGCTATTTTCAAAATAACCCAAAGGACCATTCCAAACTATGAGTTTTGCTTTAGCTAGGATTTTTAAATATTGCCTAACAGTCTGTGGCCCAATATCAATGATCACATCGCCAGAGGCTATTTTATCAACTGGCACTATTCTAGTTCGTCGCGCTTCCAAAGAAGAAGCTACTACTACATCAACTGGTAATAATACTTTACGATATAATAATTGTTTAGCTACATCTAAATAATCCTTATCTTTGACTGATTTACCTACACTCAAACCTTTAGCAGCCAACATAGTATTGGCAATAGCACCGCCAATCATAATATTTTCAGCTGACAAAATAAATTTTTTAATTAATTTAATTTTAGTTGAAACTTTAGCACCACCAAGTAATACTACTAGACCAGCTTCTTCGGCTTGAGTTTTGCTTAAATACTTTATTTCTTCCTGCAAAAGCAAGCCGGCATAACTCGGCAAAAAATAAGTAATAGTGTACATGGAAGTATCTTGCCGGTGAATATTAGCAAAAGCATCATTTACATAAATATCCGCTAAATAACTTAATTTTTTAGCTAATCTCTTACAATTTTTTTGTTCCCGTTCTTGAAAACGGATATTTTCTAAGATGACAACTTGCCCTGCTTCAAGCTCTTCACTCATTTTTCGATAACTAGTAATATCCTTGTCCCACAGCGTAACTGGCGTTTTCAAAAGTTTGGACAAAGCGAGTGCTACTGGTTTTAAAGAATATTTTTTTACTACTTTGCCCTCAGGACGACCTAAGTGAGCAACAATAATAATTTTAGCACCACGCTCTTGCAGATACTTGATAGTTGGCAAAGATCTAATAATACGCTCCTGACCTTCTTTGGCAACTTGACCATTTTTTAAAGGCACATTCAGATCTAAGCGCAATAAAACTCTTTGCTCTTCTAATTTTTCAATTGATTGAACTGTTTTTAATTGCATATTAGTTAAATTGAGGAATAAAAATATAATCAATATTCTCAGATTGAATTAATTCGCATAAACTAGTAGTTGGAATTTGCGCTTGCGCTCTTTCAAAAATCCAACTCTTTTCATCAATCATGACTTTTAATTTGTTAAACTGATCTTTTTCTGCTTGCGAAATTGGTACTTTTTTAAAATTAATATAAGCACCAATCAAAGTAGTTTTGGCATTTAAACTTAAAATGGATTGATCAATCTTATCAGACTGACAAGACAGGGTTTGTAATAATATTTTATCTTCTTTTCTACTTCTATTACTGATAAAAGTAAAAACCAAAGCCAGACTTATTAAAATAAGCAGAAAATAAGAAGCCGATTGGCTTATTTTCATAGTATTTTTCTTTAAAATTAAAGGCTAATACCTCTGCTGGAGGCAGAGGTATTATAACATTTTTAGTAATATTTTTAAAGGGAAAAGATTTTATTTATACTACTATTTTTGTTGCTACTAATTACGATTTTTCTAAGGCGAGGAGATTATTTTAAATACAAATTATTACATAAAAAACAATCTTTCTAAATATTTAAGACCACCTGGGACCGTGTGGGTCAGTCTGTATAACTAGACCACCATATATTGCTTCAAGATCTCCTTCAAAATCTAAAAATTCAGCTCCTGTGTTAATTAACCACACGCCTCTTGGACCTTTTACATGCCCAAGAGCATTCCTATCCTTTATCCTTCTCTCCATAATTTCTATTAACTTACCCCTATCATAATCCACAAAACATTTTGCATTTTGAAAAAATAATTCAACAACCTCTTCGGGAGAATTAGCCTCATATTGTTCTATGGCTTCGGTAAAATCTGCAAATGTAATTGTAACTGTATACAGTTTTTTCATAAATTTTTAAAATTTAATATTTCTCATTAATGATTTAAGACTATTTCTAATACCCTGTAAACGGTTTACCTCGACCTTACTTAGTTTTTCACTCTTAAGCACATTCTTTATGTTATTAATGACATTATCAGCCTTTTTTATATGAAATTTATCTTTTGTCATAAGTCCAGTGTTGATTTCGTTTCTTAAAGCTCCCATTGTGCCACCAGGAATTGTATCACTTGGCTTAAATACAGCTTTTATTGTATTTATAGCTTTGGTATTTTCTATACCTTTCAACATTTTTACCTGTTGAGCTGTAGCATCAAATTTTTTTACATCATTAACAACCTTAACTACATCAGATACATTATCTACTTTATTAGCTACTCTACTTACAATACCCAACCCCGTAACACCAGGCACCAATGCGCCAGTTACATCTGCTCCCAAAGCAGTAAATTCTGATTTTTCCACATGCCCAGTTTTAACATAACTAGTAACTATACGCCCTAAATCATAAGCAATAAAACCAACATCAGCAATTGCGTCTACTATTTCTCCGTCTGGATCTATATTTTTTACTGGATTATTAACTGCATAACTATAACTATTTAAATTTTGAGGATCTTCTAAGACATGTGTTGCAGTTCGCTTATACTTATCTTTAAATTCTTCTTCATTATACAATGCTAATGTAGCTGGATCTGCTGATATGAACTTACCTAACTGATTATCATTATAACGTGCCCCAAAATACTGCAGATTATTTTCTTCGTCTAACTCTTTGCCAGTGAACTTATAACCATCCTTTAAATCAATGAGCTTATTATCATAGTTAATAGTACCAAATGGCTTGTAATCTGACAATTGAGCTACAGCACCAGTATTATTTACTAAGATTGAGCTAGAATTTAAATGATCACTCAATATATAATACGGATTGTCATTATTATTAACTGTTGCTATTTTAGTAGAATTTAAGTAAACATGACTTTTAGTCTGATTGGCAATATCTTTCTCAAAATAGTTTTCAATATATTTATCTTGCGTTACTTTCTGCCATTCCCAGTGTCCGCTACCACCAGCAGCATCTTGCTCCTCACCATCTATACCATCCATCTGCATAATACTGCCCTGCATCATTAGCTCTTCTTGAGGAATAGGAGGAACAAAAACATAATCTTCAGTCCATTTTATAAACCTTTGATTGTTATGATCGTATTGATAATAAGTATTATTTTCTGTGGCAACTTCATAACTATTACTTAAGCGATTACGATAATCCCAAGAGAACTTATTAATGCCACCATTACGAGTCATATTACCAGCATTGTCATACAAGAAAGTTCTGGATCCATAACTTGATAATTGATGGGGATTGGAATTTGCATAATTTAAAGTACCCAAGTCAGAATTACTGGTCATGTTGCCAATACTGTCGTAAGTAAAGCTTTGGGTATAGTTTTTATCAGGATGATTAGTAAAGCTGACGCTAGCTGATAACAATCTATTTAAATCATCATAAGTATAAGTAGCTGATTTTTTAAGGTCAGTATTAGCATTATCAGTTAAAGTCAAAATATTACCCACTGCATCATAAGTATAATTTAGATCTTGCAAAGTCGAGCTAGCGTTGACTGATAAAATTCTTGTTAAGCGAAAAGCTTGATTAGGATCATAAGTATAATCCGTAGTTACGCCATTAGCTCTTTCAACATGAACCATTTGGCCGTTTTGGTTGTAAGTGATATTTGAAGCTAATGTGGAAGTAGCCAGATTTACTTCATCTACTTGTCCTACTGTATTAAAACCATAACTTACAATTTTGCCATCAGGATATACTATTTCTTTTAAATCACCATTTAGATTATAGTCATAATTCATTACAAACTCTTCATCAGCAATAGTAGTAGTAGCAATTTTTAGTCTACCTAAAATATCATAATCATAAGCTTTTGAATTGGCGCCACCATAATCTACAAAACTTAGCTGACCAATATCACCATTTTGATCGTAAGTATAGCTAATTTTAGTATTGCCACTTAATTTTTCTGTTAGTGGTCTATTTAAATCATCATAAGTATATGATATAGCATCGTTTTTAAAAGATGTTTCAGTTAACACATTGCCATTTTTATCATAAGTATATTGAATCTTTTTAGGATTTTGAGTACTAGCGGTATGCACCATATCTTGCCACTCTAAATTATCTAAAGCGTCATAGCTAAAATTTCTAATATTGCCAGCTGAGTCAGTAATCTTTTTTAACTTATTAGTTAAAGTATATTCATAAGTAGTAGTATAAATATTACTAGCGTTATTATTATATTCTTTAACCTCTACTAAATTACCATAAGCATCTTTAGTAAGTTCTTTTAAATTATTATTGGCATCTGTTATTTTAGTAGTAAAGCCATCATATTCATAAGTAGTAGTGCCAACTGGAGTTATTTCAGTAAGTGCTCTGCCTAAAGCATCGTAAGTATAGGTTTTAGCTGGCTGGCTTAAATTTGCTGTTGAATAGCTAATACTACTAGTAATATATGGCAAAGACTGACGCTCTACCCTGCCTTGCAAGTCATAGGAAATATCAACGGTGGCAAATTCAGTTTGACTAGCTAAATTATTTTTTTTCTGAATTACTCTATCTAGACCATCATAATATTCTCTAGCAGTTGTGTAACTACTAGTATCAAAATAATCTTTAGTTTCCTTGTATCTTGGTAAAGTAGTATCTTGATAACTAATTTCTTGTTTTTTAATTAAAGTACTTGGACTATCTGGATTAGAAATCCAAACTTCTTTTAGTCTACCAAAGGCATCATATTTATTTACTGTAGTTAAACCATTGGCTGCTGTTGTAGTTGCGACTTGGCCGTTAAGTAAATTATATTCGGTATATGTTACATTATTTAATGGATCCGTACTTGAAGCTGGATACATGTCATAAGTATCATAAGCAATAGTAGTTGTGGCATTCTTAGGAGATATTTCTTCAGTAACTAGTCCTAAATCATTAAAGTTTCTATTTACTTCAACATCTTGCTCAAGATAATCTTCTTTAGTTAAGTTTACTTTGGCTACTTCACCTAAAGCTAAATTATCATAATATAGATTTTGTTGTTTTGAATCTGTAGTATCACTAATTGTTTTAGTTTTAGGAGCTGCCAAAATATGATCATCTAAATTTTGGGCATAATCATAATTAGTATTTTTTTCATCACCAATGAGTTGATTAGTAATTTCGCCAGTACCAGTATTTATGACTACTTCACCTAGATTATTTTCAGTCAATAAATTGCCATTAGTAGTACTATATTGATACTCAATAGCCGTTGATTTGGTAGTATTAGTAAAATCTGTACTTGACTTTAAGGTATTATAGACAAAACTATTATCATGCCCTAAATCAGTTTCTTCCCATTTATATAGTTCTTGAGAAAGTAAGGTGTCAGTATTATTATCATAAGTTTCACTGCGATAAGGCCTACCAATTTTAGCATAGCTATCTTGATATTCGCCTTGAGAGTAATTTAACCCATTACCTTGATGGTAATAAGTAATGGTTTTGGTATCAGCAATAGTTTTTTCTACTTTTCCAAAGCCAGCTACTTTTCTTTGCTCAGGATTATCATAATAATACTGACCATCACTATATTGATAATCAATGGTTGACTGATTATCTAAACCATCATTAATAGTAATTTGTTTAACTGTTTGCACTGCAAATGGCAGATGAGGATTTAACAAATCACCACTCTGATCTTTATATTGCGTAGATGGCTGGTAACTAATATTAATTTCTGCACCTTGGCTGTTTTTAATTGTAGAAAGAAATTCTGCTTGGGCATTGTTAATATACATTTTTTTAACACTGACTGGATCATACTCTCCTTGCGACCTATATCTTACTGACCTAACCAAGTCCGAAACATTATCCCCGTTTAAATCAGCTAATCTAGCATGAAGATCACTACTGGTGTTGATATACATTTGAACAAAAGGTAATGGTACCTGGTATTTCTCATCATAAAAATCATATTCATCCCAAGTACGACTTTTGTTAATAAAAACATAATGCCTAAGCTCACCACCGTTTGGCTGGCGCCAAGAGCGCACTATATCGTCCAAACCATCAGCATTAATATCAAAAGGCCTTACCCCCACATCACCAATGCCCCATTCAAACATAGAAATTGGTAAAATATAACTTGCATCTAAATTCCAACCATGGCCATTGTTAATATACACATCATGATCAGTGCCATAACCATGCAATACATCTACCAAACCATCACCATTAACGTCAGCAAGTCTTACACCTCGATCATGACCATCATAAATAAAATTCACAGGAAATTGCCAAGAAACATCTAAATCCCAACCATGACCACTATTTATATATACATCCCTAATATCTATAATTGGATCATTATATTCATATGGTGGCCGATAAAACCCTTTTATAATATCCACCAAACCATCGCCATTAACATCAGCCAATCTTACGCCTAGATCAGCTGCCGCATTCATAAAGACTAAAGGGAAATCCCAATTTTCACTAACATTATCCCAGCCATAACCATTATTAAGATAAACTCCCTTATGATTAGAGCCGTTCTCTATATTTGATTTTATAATATCCAACAAATTATCACCATTAATATCTCCAAATCTTACACCCTGATCATAACTACTTGGCCCATCTACAAATAATAATGGAAACCATAAATTTTGATCATGATACCAACCATGACCATTATTAACATACGTCTGGTTTACAATATTTGGCCTGCCAAAAGCCACGATAACATCCCCCAGCCCATCACCATTAATATCAGCTATCTCTACACCTTTGCTCATATCTGGTTCAGAAAAATATACCGGAAATTCATAATCTTCCTCCAAGCTAAAAGTAGTATTTGGAGTTTGATAAGCAAACTCATTTTCATTTTGTAATAACTCACTAGCATTATTCAAACTATTTAAACTATCATTATAATAATTTGTTATTTCCTGTTGAGTTCTAGCTTTATCAGAAATTCTAACTTCATCAATATCACCATTAAAAAAATCACCACTACAATTTACTGAACCAATTGACCAATAATCCCCAAAATTATACAACTGATATTGTTGACTAGGATGACTGCCTTCTCCAACTAAAATACTATCTATATAAAGTTTAGCATTAGCGACATTGCTATTATACATTACAGCTGTTATATAATGCCACTGACCATCATTAACTCTTACTTGATTGCCATAAGTACCTACATTAGCAACCCCCATACTACCTGGCCAACTAGCTTCAAAAAAAACCTTACCTTCGTGATTCATATACAAACGGATACTATTTGCACCATTATATTGACGGGAAGCACTAACAATCCTAAAATAACCATTACCTCCGGCTGTAGTTTTTACCCAAGCATCAATGGTAAAAGAGTTCATGTGCGGTTCAAAATCAAGATTAGTCTCAAGACACCCATCATAACCATTAAAATGGTAAGCTCCATTAGCCAAACCATCTAATCCACTCCCCGTGGTGATTTCTCCGGCTTCTCTTAAATCATAAATACTTTCCCCTTGAGCATTATCTTTCTTAAAATGACTAGCAACTTCTCCATTCATGTGCCACAAGGCAATAGTATCAGTATCTAAATTATGCTGATAATCTGGCAAATTTAAATCTCGCGCTCCTTCTTGAATGCCAGTTAATTGAGAATGCCCATTGTCACCTGATTTATAACTCAAATAATATTTTTTTACCCATTCATTATTAATACTGGTAGTAATTTGTCTAATCCGATAATTAGTAGAAATTTCAAATCCGGCTTCTAAAGAAGAAGGTTTATCTAGCCTATTTTCTCTAATAAATTCCACCTTAAAAACACCATCTGTTTCACCATTGCCAGTGTAAGTTATGGTATCCGGATAAATTTGACCAGCATCTTTAAAGTATTCGTATTTTATATAATTATCATTAGTATCCCTGGTTTCTGTAAGTAGCCATTGATAAATTTGATTTTGATCACTGGGATTATCTTGACGAGAATTAGTATTAAATCCAAAAGTATAGACTGTGCCAGTTTTATCAGTTGCTTGCCAATAATTATTTTCGGTTAATTCATATTTAATAAAATCACCAGACTCTACTTCAGCTTGATATTCTCCGTGTAAGCCATCGCTAGAGCTAACCAATCTTAATTCACCAGACAAGCTAGAACTAAAATAGGCTTCGGTGTATAAATTATCTGAACCTTTTTTATTAATTCTTTTAATACTAGGAATATTTAAGGACCAGCCTGCTCCAAACTGATTAAATTTATCATTATCTTGATTATTGTAGCTTAAGGCAAGATTAGGTTGTAAACCATTTCTACCTTGGGGCACTTGAATAGGAAAATCATAAACTAAAGCACCAGAATTTCCTTCGGTTTTTAAATTTAGTTTTTCTAAAGAAATTTTGTTCTCACCTTTATCAAAATTTGGTTCTGGATCTTCTTCTACAAGCGTTTCTAAAGGCTGTTCCTCTATCGGTGCTACGGGCTTATCTATTTCCGGTTCTAATTCTGGTTCTAACAAAACTGGTTTATCAATCAGCGGCTTTGTTTCTTCTACTATTGGTAGAGCTAATACTTGCTCATCAGATTCCATGGCCAATGGTAGAATAGATTCTACTGTTTGACTCTCAAGCTCTTGGGCTTGCGCAGGCTTAAGCAAAGGCCCGAAAGATAAATTATTAAGCACCAGCAAAATGCCGAGACAAATTATTTTTATTTTTATTTTGAGAGTTGATTTAATTTTAAACATATAGTTTTGATTAAATATTTTAAATCGCCTTAATCCTCCAAAACGCTTTTCTTAATTTTATATTCAAATGATTTTTGAAAAAATAACTTATCAAACAAACAAAAAATCCAAGCAATTACAGAAAATAATAAAGAAACAAAAATTATAAAAATAAAGACAAAAGGCCAATATATTTTTGATAATACATTATTTTTAGCTATTTTTAGCATAACCAATTAATTTAATTACAAGATTTTATTAATATTATTATAATTTAATAAGCCTCTCTAACTAGTTTAATCGCTTTGTCTAAAAATTTTTTAAAATCATGATCCTGATCATAAAGCTCTTTCAAAAGTTGTCTTAATTTCTGATGATTGATATAGCCCCTATCTGGACCAAAGCTAAATTCAGCAAATACTGGTTCATTTAATAAAAAAGTTAAGGCTTCTTTTAGATCTTGGAATTGCTGTTCGCTTAAACCCTGCTCTTTACAATATTCTTCATAATCATGGTGAAATTGTAAGTGTAAAATTTCATGTAAAATACCATTGACCTGATTTGCCAACGGACGTTTGCAACTTACCATAAACCAATTATTTTTATAATTATATGGAGCAGAACCCAAAAGTGTAAATGAACAATAAAATTTATCCGTATATATTTCTTTACCGACTAACTTAGACAGGATCGTAAAAATTTTAACACCATATTGATCAAAATATTTTTCCAATATCTCTTTCTTGATTTCTAATTCTGGCAATATTTTATCTTTAATACTGAGCAAATATTGCTCAGCTGCTTCTTTGGCAGCTGGACGATCTAATTCTCTTAATTTTACTAATAAATCCAGGGGGATATCTGCAACTATTTTATTTATATCAGAACCAAAAGGATGTGCAACTAACTTAGCTAAACGAACAAAATTGTTAGCATCATCTCCATAATTAATTTTAAATATAATTTGTATCATAAATATAATTTAATTAAGGAAAAAAATAAATAATTTAAAATTTAATGACTGCTTTTACAATTTTATGTTCGTGAAACTTATTGTATCCTTCGTGAGGCTGATCTTCAAATGAATAGTTATATAATTCAATAATTTTATTATCTTTAAATATTTCTTCAATATCTTTTGTTTCAAATATACCTTTACTCATCATTATCCTATTTTTAAATGATTCGTCCTTAATGCCTAATCCTTTGAAAAATAGATAACCATTCTTTTTGATATTTTTTTTAATTTCGGATAATATTTTTAATGCTTCTTCTTTTTCTAAATAGTGAAAGACAAAGTTGATAATAATTATTGAATATTTATTTTTTTTAATTTTAAAATCACGAATATCTTTTTGAATAAAATTAACATTTTTAATTTTTTGTTTTCTTATATCAACTGCATCAACATTAAAATTTAAAGAAGACCACATCATGGATTGGTTTCCATTCCCACAACCTAAATCTAATACATTTTTTTTTATCATATATTTATAAAATTATGTAGGGGTAAGATTTTTCTCACCCCTACAATATTACTTCCTCCAACAGTGAGGATCGGATCCAAGATAATTTCCTTGTTGAATATACGCTCTTGCACGACACCCTCCGCAAGAATACCTTTGCGAACAGTGCCCACATTTTCCTTTAAAATTTCTGAGTAACAAATTTTTTACTATCTCATTTTCCTGATAAAATTCTGTTATCTCATCAATTGTCAAAGGAAAGATATTCATCATTGGAATATCAAGCAATGCACACGGCGTCATCTCTCCATTGGAGTTAATATTAAAGGTAGTTAGCGCTGCACCACACCCCTCAAGAATAATCATATTATCTTGTTTAACTGTTTCTTCTTCACAGAAAAGACATTTAAGTGGATCGGTAGTTCCGATGGAAATATCTATATACTTTTCGTTTAGCAGATAGATCCTTCGGATAAATTCCTTTTTCTGCTCTTTGGTCATCCAGAGTTGCGGATTATCAATTGCTTTTCCTGCAGGATGAACAGCAGAAAATCCAACAGATATGCATCCCATTTGTCTAGCAAATTCCACAATTTCTTCCATCTTTTCTATGTCAGATGCAATAATTGTAGAACGAACAGATGAAGAAATAATACCGTCGCACTCTCCTTTTAGGAGTTCGAGTGCTTGTCTTGCTTTAACAAAGGAACCTTTTCTTCCTCTGAATTGGTCATGGATTACAGGATTAATATTATCTATGCTAACAGAAAATGTAAATCCTTTGAATTGCAACCTTTTTACCAATTCAATATGCTCCTTTGTAAGAAACCAGCCATTGGTTGTAAGAGATCCATACTCTATTCCATTTGCCCTGATTTGCTCCATTACTGCCTGGAATTTGGAATGAATCAATGGCTCACCACCAGAGATTACCATTTCCTTTTTTCCAGAAAACAGTGGCAAAGCAAATTGAATAATTTTTACAATCTGTTCAATGGGCATATCTCTCTTAAGGAGATTAGAAGCTCGGCAATGTGCACATCTGAAATTGCATCTTCCAGTGATTTCAACTTGTATTTGGGAAAATCCCAACTGGAAGATTTGTTGCCCAATATCTACCAATAGTTGCCTTTCCATTTTTTACCTCCTTCAAGAAAGAGTTTAAACAGCGAGGGAAGAATAATTTCCTCCCTCGCCTTGTCCATCTGCTAGCGACCGATGGGAGGACCATTCGTGTCGCACGTTCGGCAGGCGTTGACGCCAGACTGGACCTTCACGACCTTGGAAGGACCAGTGAAGTAGTCGCACGTCCTGCACCCGTTGTCACCCATCCTGACAATCACAGGAGGAGGAGTATGGCACTTCTTGTTCATTTTTCACCACCTTTCAATGTTAAAGAACAATTCGAGTAAGGGCTTATTCCCTTAACCCTCTAAACTTATAATCGTTTAAAGGAATAATTGAATTAAATCATAAAATAAACAAATATTTATAGCCGTCGCAAAGATTTAAGCCGTCTATACTAGATACATTAAATATACGCTTAAGCAAAAAACTTGTCAAATACTAAAAAGCCCCTATCTATGATAGGGGCTAATAATTATAAATATTTATTTTATAAACTTTTCTAAATTAGTCTAAAAATCTAAAACTATCAGCCATCGCTTGATCAAAATAAAATCGCCCGCTATCATCTAGACCAAAAACGTACTCCTGTCCAATAAGCCAAGCCGCTACTTTAGCCTGCTTTGGAGAATATTTCACAAAGCTTAAAGCATTAATATAACAGCTTGAATCAAACAAATCTTTCCCGTCCCAATCAGTGTATATATTATAAACACCTTTTTGCAACGACTCCTCTCTACTGCCCAACTTACAAGCACTGCCAAAACCTTTATAAAAGTCCCCTAAAAATATATTTAAATCATTATCATCGTAAATACGATCTTTAATTACAATTGCCCACAAACCAAACTCCTCTAAATTATTTATATTATACTCATATTTTTCACAGCTAGTATCAGTAATCTTATAAGAATATTCAGGAGCTATATATAGTCTATCTTTATCTTCAAAAATTTTGCTTGGCACCAAACCAGAGCTAAGCTGATAACGACCATCTTTGAGAGTACAGCTAGCTCCTAAATTCCAATAACTAGCCGGGTATTTAATCTCAAAACCTAAATCCTCGCTCCTATATATTTGCCAATCTTTATATTCAGATATTTTATACCACGCTTGCCAATCTGACTCTGCTTCATCAAGTAAATATTTTTTTTCAAAAATATTGCTATCGCAAATATCAAAATCCGAAACTGACACGCCGCTGATTGCCACCAAAGCACCCATAGAAGCACATGCTAAGCTACGCTTAATATTATTTTTAAATATAAACTCATCATCAGAATTAATATTATCAATCAAAAATGGCACGGCCGCCGACAACTTATATTCTTTAACAAAATCACTAGCTATGATTTTTTCCTGAACACTGCCATTGGTCAACTTATCCAAGTGATAGGCTGCTAAATTTTTAACCCGATTTGACATCACGAGCAAAACCAGGCTGAAAATAATAAGTAAAAACAAAATGCCTATTTTTATTTTTTTATTAAACATGTTATTGATTATAATAAATATAATTTTGACTAGCCGGACTATGAAGAGTGCCGGTATAATTATTCGTTTGCGCCGCTAAACTTTGATTTTGATAACGTGTCCATGCTTGAACTTTGTAAGCTCCCCTGCCTGCCACAGTATACACTGGATTATTATACTGATCATAGGTCCGTTGAAAAGACTGTTCGTAGAGGCCCTGTGCTCGACCATAATTCTGCTCAAGAGTATATACATGTCCGCTGCCTGATTTTTCGTCAAAAACAACCTCACTTATTACTCCGATATGACCAACCCCGTTAGCATGAGACCAGGTCATAATATCATTTTCTTGCGGCATTATCTTGCCGCCATTTTTATACACAATAAAGTCCCCAGAATTTTTACCACCATTAAATTGATTTAACAATTCCTGTTTGCCATAATTTTCTGCTTTGCCTAAGCCTCCAATTTTTACGCCGTACTGGCTAGCAGTAAACCTCTGAAATAAATCAACGCATTGATAGGGATTTTTATCTTGACCGCTAAGAATACCTCCACTTTTAACAGCTACGCCTCTATAAGTACCCAAAAGATCACCAGTGGCATAGCTTTTATTAACCGGATAATACGGCTGATATTCTGATACTTTTTCACCACTTTGATCTACTAGCTTAAGTGGATTATTACGAGCATAACTATAAGCATTAAGCTGTTGAGGATCTGATAAATACTGCTCTACACTCTGTAAATAAACTGGATCAAGTGAGCTAAAGCGACCTAAAACATTATCATAATAACGCGCTCCAAAATATTGCCAGTTGTTTTCAGAATCAAGCTCTTTGTCACTAAATTGATAAGAATAATCAATACTAGAAGTGCTATTTTGCAATTTACCAAAGGACTGATAATCATAATTAGTGACAATTTGCCCGCTACTATCAGTAATTAATACTGGCGAGGCTAAATGGTCATCTAGATTATAATAAATATTGCCATGATTATCGATACTAGCAATTTTTTGACCTGCCAAATAAATATAATCCTGATTGCCGGTTTTTAAATCGCTAGTAAAATACTTATCCACATACTTAGTGCGATCAACAACTGTTTTTTGTTTAAGAACGCTTGCCTGCGAAACATTTGGCCAAATATTTAATAAAAAAATAATGGTCAAAAATAAACACTTAAATCCGCTTTTCTTTTGAGGCATAACTTTAAATTAATAATTAAAGCTTGCCTGTGTTTTTTAAATTAAAAAGACAATTAAAAATAATTGCCTGTTTAATGCCTGAGTTCTTGCTTAGCGCTTAGCATTTTATCACTTTTCTAATTTGTCTTTATTATATACCTAACAAAAAATAATAGTCAAATTTTATTTAAACTCCTCAGCACTAGCTATCTTAGTCATTTCGCCATTACCATCAATTGGTATTATAAATTGAAAAGTACTACCCTTACCTTTGCCCGCACTCTCTGCCCAAACCTGACCACCATGCTCTTTGATAATCTTTTGAGCAATAAACAAACCTAAACCAGAGCCACCAGTATGAATTTGGGCCACTCCCGAACCACGGACAAATTTTCTAAATAAAGTTTTAGCCTCTTCTGGGTCAATACCGATACCAGTATCTTTTACTACAAAACGAAAATCTTTATTATCAACACTAGCTGAAACTTTGACCGAACCGCTCAGAGTGTATTTTATAGAATTATCAATTAAATTCAAAATTACTTCCCTTAATTTATCACTATCAGCATTAATTAAAGGCAAGGCCTTTTTAGGCTCTTCGTAAACTAATTCCAATTTTTT
>CAZHLU010000004.1:0-27162 GCA_964533435.1 uncultured Gammaproteobacteria bacterium
TTGACGGTTTTGGCAACCTTACTAGGATTTGGCAACAAGGAAACTAAAACATTTGGGTAATAATTTTGAATTATTAAAAATTTGGGCGGTGGCTAAATTTGCAAAATTAATGGATAAAGTTAATATTTTGGGAAGGACAGGAGCTTTTGCCATTTAATTTGAAATTCAAATATGATTCTCTTTGCTTGGATTACTTTTAATAAAGTTTCGAAATTAAACTAAAATTTAGGTAAAAATATGAAAAAAGATATTCATCCAAACTATTACCCTGATGCCAAAATCATTTGTGCTTGTGGCCATACTTTGACTACTGGCTCAACTGTAAAAGAGGTCCGCGTGGAAATTTGTTCAAATTGCCATCCTTTTTATACTGGCAAAGAAAAATTAATTGATACTGCTGGTCGTGTTGATAGATTTAAGAAAATGAAAGAATTACAGAAAGCTGTTGGCGCTACTCGTCGTGGCCGTACTGCTAAACGTCAAGCTTCTACTGCTAAAAAATTAGCTAAAGAACGTGCTAAAGCCAAAGCTGAAATGAATGCTCCAGAACCTAAAAAAACTGCTAAAAAAGTTGTTGCCAAAAAACCAGCTGTTAAAAAATAGCTAACTTTAATATTAAAAAACTCTAAAGACTAATTCTTAGAGTTTTTTTATTAGCTTAAATTTTGATATAATAAAGACATATGGAAGACATTATCATAAAAATGCAAAAAACAGTGGCCGAACTGGAAGAACAAATGCAAGATTCAGATAATCTTGCTAATTCTAAAAAAATGGCCGAGCTTGGTAAAAAGTACAATGAAGCCAAGCAGACTTTAAATTTAGCCGAAAACATTATTAAGACTGAAGCTGAAGTTAACAGTCTAAAACAAAGCTTAAAAACAGAAACTGATCCAGAAATGCTTAGCCTTACTGAAGAAGAAATCAAAAACCTAGAAGCTATCCTTACTCAAAACAAAACTGACTATGAAGATCTTATCCACCCAAGTGATCCTAATGATAAAAGAAATGTAATCTTAGAAATTAGAGCCGGCACTGGTGGCGAAGAGTCAGCCTTATTTGCTGCTGAACTTTATCGTATGTACACACGCTTTGCCGAAAAACAATCCTGGCAAGCAAAAACCTTATCTGTTAATCGCACTGGTTTAGGTGGCTTTAAAGAAATCATCTTAGAAATAACCGGTGATAATGTTTATAAAAATCTTAAATTTGAAAGTGGCGTTCATCGTGTACAACGAGTTCCTGAAACCGAAAAAGCGGGCCGAGTTCACACTTCAGCCGCCACTGTTGCCGTCATGCCCGAGGCTGAAGAAGTAGATTTAGTTATTGAAGCTAAAGATATTCGCATTGATACTTTTTGCGCTTCTGGACATGGTGGCCAGTCGGTTAATACCACTAAGTCAGCTGTGCGTATCACTCATTTACCTACCAATACTGTAGTTTCTTGCCAAGATGAAAAATCTCAAGGCCAAAACAAAGAAAAGGCTATGGCTATTTTACGTTCTCGCGTCTTAGCACAAATGGAAGAAGCTCACCACGCTAAATTGGCTGCTACTCGCAAAAACCAAGTTGGTTCTGGTGATCGCAGTGAAAAAATTCGTACCTACAATTATCCTCAAGACAGAGTAACTGATCATCGTATTCATTTGACTCTACATAATATGCCTAAAATTTTAGACGGTGATTTATCACCAATTATTTCCGCTTTGCAAACAGCTTCCAAAGCTAGCGCTTAATCATGACCATCCAAAAACTTTTGCAAAAAAATTATTTAGCCTATCCCCATCTCGGAGCTGGAGATATAGATTTAATTTTGAGTACCAGCCTGCATCGCTCCCCTGATTATCTCTATAAAAATAACACTAAACAATTAACCAGCGACCAAATTAAGGCGTTTAACAAGATGCTCCTTAAGCATTTAAGTGGCTGGTCAATTGCTCATTTAGCAAAGAGCAAATATTTCTTTGGTTTAAAATTTTTGGTAACTAAACATACTTTAATCCCCCGCCCGGAAAGCGAGCTTATGGTAAGTACTGCTTTAGAATATCTAAACAAACAAGCCCCTAAATCACCCAAAATTATTGACATTGGCACTGGTTCTAGCTGTTTAATCTTAAGTTTAGCTAAAAATTATCAAGCTAAGGCTTATTATACAGGAGTTGATATTTCAAAATTTGCCTTAAAAACTGCGCGTACTAATGCCCGCAAACTTGGTCTAAAAAATAAAGTAAATTTTAAAAGAAGTAATTTATTAAAAAACATTAGTCCTCAAAAATTTAATTTAGTCCTGGCTAATCTACCTTATTTAACTAAAGAGCAACTAAAAGAACCAAGTATTAAAAAAGAACCAAAGTCGGCTCTTTATGGTGGCAAAGATGGCCTAAGCTACTATCGTCGCCTGCTTAACAATGCACCTAATTATTTAGCTAAAAAATATTTAATAATACTTGAAATTGACCCAAAACAGACTCCTGAAATTAAAAAAATAATAAAAAAATATTTACCTAAGAGCCGAGTAAATATTTTAACCGATCTTGCTCAACAAGACCGAGTGGTGCTTATTCAAAATTCTTAAAATTTGATTTGTTCTAAATCATCTACAATTTGTATCCAAGTTTTACCAGATACTAATTTTAATTCGCTACCATCATCAGACATAAATCTAGTCCGTCCATTAATATATTTCCATTGCCCTTCTTGTTTGCCTAAACTATTAAAAATAAAAACCTGACCACCTTTAGTAGTATCAATACTCCTTCTTTCGGTATCAACTAAACTAGAAGGTGCTATCTGAATAATCACATTGTGAGCTAAAGCCTGCTGACCATTACTATAAATAAATTTTTCATTATTTTGCCAACGCTGATAGGCTCCCAAAGTATCACTATAACGCCACTCTACTTTATAAAAATCAACCGAATAATCAATACTAATCTCTTGATTGGCTACTGTGCTAGTAGTGGCAGCTGGCGCTACAAAATTCCAAGCCAAAGCAGCGCTAGAACTAGTGCTAATTTTTTTTGCTGTTTTCATTTCGCCAGCCCTGAGCCAATTAGCATTAGAAGTAAAAACATTACTAGGAGCTTTTAATTTTTGATCACGCCAAAAATAAATTTCTCCCGCACCAATCTGATCAATATTAATAAAATTATAATCCTGAATTTTACTTAAAGCTTGCGGACTACCACCAACGTGCATATAAAGACCAGCATATTCCTCTGCCCAATCCATAAAATAAGGACGAGCCGAACGAATTGGTCCTACTTTTTCAACAATCTTTTGACTATCAAAAATAGCTAGTAACCTAGTGATATGACTTTCTGCTAAGGCTTCATAAATAATATCTGCTTGCTCTAAACCAGTTTGTGGTCTGATATTATAAGCATTGTCTATCATTACAGCAATCGGAAAAAAAGGAGCAAAATCTGTTTCGACAATGCCCGATAAAGGATGAATAATACTAGTAGTAGAACTAGCTACAACTTGATTATCATTAGTATTTACCAATTTACTAGGCGCAAAACCTTTTAATAAGCCAATGAGTAATAAAATAACTGCCACTAATATGACAGTTATTGCTAAATAAATTTTATGATGACGAGACATCTTTATGACAAGCAAAGATATTTTTAAATAATTATTCTGACTTTTCTTCCTGAGAAGCAGCTTCTTGAGGGGCAGCTTCTGTAGTAGCGGTAGCTTTATTGGTATCTTCTTTTTTAGGAATAATTACATCAATTACTGGTTCAGTTGGACCATCTAAAATTTTTACCTTTTTATCAATTGGAAGATTAGCTACTTTAATGTCGCTACCAATTTGAGCTAATGAACTCAAATCTACTTCTACTTTAGCTGGCAAATCAGCTAGTAAACATCTTACTCTGATACTTTGTTTTTTGATTTCTAGTTTACCACCTTGCTCACGTACGGCAGCTGAACTACCAGTAAATTCTAAAGGCACAGTAGTAATAAAAGATTTTTTAGGATCCAAAATCATAAAGTCAACATGAGTAATAGTATCTTTGACTGGATCTTGTTGATAAGACTTTAAAATAACTTCAATATCTTTACCTTCAAGTTGCAAAGTAATAACTCGACTAGTACCAGCTGTTTTAATCATTTTAACCAAAGGATTATATTCAACAGCGATATTATGATTTTCTTTACCAAAACCATAAATTACACCTGGCACTTGGTGTTGTTGACGTAAAGCGTTAAGCTCGCTAGCTTTAGTAAGTTTTCTGGAACTCACCTTTAACAATAAATCTGACATAGAAAAAAATTATTTATAAAATATAGTGGCTCTATTTAATCATAAAACAAGGCATAAGTCAAGTCTATAAAATAAAAGCTACTTATGACTTATATAAATGTTTTGAACTATGCCCAAAGCAATCATCGAAGCCCACAAAGAACTACCACCAGCTGACACCAATGGCAAAGGAATACCCGTAACCGGAGAAATGCCCATATTCATACCAACATTAATGAAAATTTGTACCAAAAACATACTCGCTACACCTAGGGCAAAATAAGAGCCAAAATCATCACTAGCTATTCGCATAATGCCAAATAAACGATACATAATAAATACAAATAAGCCCAAAAGCACCAAAACCCCAAACAAACCAAGATTTTCAGCAACTACTGCAAAAATAAAGTCCGTACCTGGCTCTGGTAAAAAACGTAAATTACTTTGCGAGCCCAGGGCTAAACCGCGCCCGAAAATCTGACCAGAACCAACTGCTGTAATAGATTGCAAAACATTATAACCCTGACCCTGAGGATCAAGTCCTGGATTAATAAAAGTTAAAATCCTAAATTTTTGATAAGCTTCTAAAACAAAAAACCAAGCTAAAATACTAGCTGACACAAACAAGCTCCCTAGCCAAATCAAATGGCGTCTTTGTAAACCGGTAAAAAGTAACATAATCACCCAAGTACCAACCAAAACTAAACTCGAACCTAAATCTGGTTGTAATAAAACTAAAGCTACATAAAATAAAACTGCAAGGCCCGTAATAAAAATATGACGAAATAAATAAAATTCTTTGGCATGGTCAGCAAAATATCTAGCCAACCAAATAATCAAGCAATTTTGGCAAACTCTACCGGCTGAATACTAAAACCAGCAATTACAATCCAACCAGTAGTACCTTGGATAGTCCTACCCAAAAGTAATACGGCAAGTAGTGGTAAAATAAAAAAAACATAGGTCAACTTACTAAAAGTTGACCAAACTTTATAACTAATTGTTGAGAAAAATAAAAAAATAAAAATACCAGTAAAAATATAAAGAATCTGCTTACGAAAAACTAAAAAATCGGAATTAGCAATATTTAAATTTAAACTGTACAAAATACTGGCACTTAAAAAAAGCAAAAGCAAGACAGCTAAAAAAAGCAGCCAATCTAAACGGCGCAAAATAATTAAAAAATTCCTCATAAACCAAAAGTATTGCCGCTAGATTCAATTAATTTAAAATTATCCCGATCAAACCAATTAACCCTAGGAATAATCTCAACTCTACTTACGCTAGCTAAATTATAAGCAAAAATTGCCTCCATATCTCTTAGCTCTAAAGAGTTAAAATCACGAGCCGGAATTTCAGTAAAGCCAACTAAATTTTCACCATTTAATAACAAGACCTGCCAATCAACTTGCCAAAAATCATACAAAGACAAATTTTTTGCCTGCCAAGAAGCTCGCGCTGGAAAAACCACTGTCTTATCACCCACCTTTTCCCGACTTAAAGGTTTAAAATTAATATTATTAATTGACCATTTTATCTGCTTGATATCACTTGATAGCCTGCGCCATTTATAATTATTAATCTTTAGTTTAACATCTTTAACAGCTTGATTAGAACGATAACCCAAGGAACTTAAGACAACGCTGTCTTCAGAATTCAGATAGCTAACTTTGGCTGGCAGATCTTCACCATTAACAACAAAATTATATTCAAACTCTGGCAACAACCAATCAGTATTAGGATTTTTGACAATAGCTACTAAATTATAAATACCATCCCCTACCAACAAAGCCCGCGGCAGGCCAATATTCAAATTTTTTGGCTGACTCTGACTATGAGCAGCTGACCAAGAACTAGCCGTGACAAAATTAGCAGCTAATTTTTGCCAAGAAGAATACCTAAAAAAAATAACTAAGTTATAAACAAAAATAGAATAAATAATCAGGCAAACAAAGATGCCTAAACCATAAGCAAGACGAATAAATTGTTGACGATGATTCAAAAAATAATAGCCACGTTCTATTTCTTTAGGTGTCAAAGGCTTGTAATCTGGCATATTTACCCTATTAAATAAATTTAATTATTGTAATTATACAACAACTTGCTAGATAAATCCAATAATTTGGCAACGATTATAAATTTGTGGTATAATAGCCTTAAGTTACAAAATAATTTTTAAAATTATATGTTTAACACCTCGCAGGATATTTTAAATTGGTTATTAGGTTTTTCAGTATTGATAGTAGCCTTGCTTTTAGCTTGGCTTTTATATCAGATGGCCAAAACCTTGAAAAATATCAATAAAACTTTAGAAGGTATTCAAAAAATAACCACTTCTATTGAAACTGGTATGGAAAATCTAAAAAGCAAAACCAGTCATTTAGCTGCTTGGGGTGCTTTAATGTTAAAATTAGGCGAACAAGTAGTTGGTATTATTCGTGATAAATCTGAAAAACGCCGTACAAACAAAAACAAAGAACAAAAATAAAAATACCTATCTTAAATTATAAGATAGGACATCCGATAACTAAAATATGTTTGATATTCTTGCTATCGGTTTTTAATTTACTTTATTAAAAATAATTTTACTAATTATAGACTTGCTTAAATAATGTTTGTTCACCTCCATACTCACTCACACTATAGCCTCTTAGATGGTTTAGGTACTATCGATGATTTAATAAAACGCGCCAAAAATAATGGCGCTACTGCTTTGGCTCTGACTGATCACGGCGTGATGTATGGTACGATTGAATTTTACCAAAAATGTAAAAAAAATGGTATTAAGCCAATTATTGGTGTAGAAGCTTATGTCTCACCTACTACTTTAGATGACAAAAGTTCGCGTGAAAAACCCTATCACCTGATACTGCTAGCTAAAGATTATCAAGGCTACAAAAATCTACTCCAACTTACTACTATTGCCCATTTGGAAGGTTATTATTATAAACCACGAATAGACTGGGCAACTCTCAAAAAATACAGTGCTGGCTTAATAGCTACTACTGCTTGTTTAAATGGACCATTGGCAAGACACTTAAAGGGTGGCCAAACAGAAACTGCTGAACTACTGCTTAAAAATCTTTTAGATATTTTTGGTAATGATAATTTATATTTAGAATTACAATGGCGTAATTTTCCTGAACAAAAAATTGTCAACGATGGTTTAAAAAAATTAGCTAGCAAATACCAATTACCATTGATACTGACTAATGACATTCATTATGTAAATAGTGAAGATGATCAAGCTCATGATGTTTTGCTTTGCATTCAAACTAAACACAAACAAGCTGATAAAGAACGCATGACTTATTTGGGCGAAAATTATTCCATGTATACGGAAGAACAATTTGCCCAATTATTTCCTGATATACCCGAGGCTATTACTAACACCCAAAAATTAGCTGATCGTTGCGAAGTAGAAATACCTTTAGGGCAAATTCAATTGCCTAACTATGAACTCCCGGTCGGACTTACTGCTGAAGAAGAATTAAAACGCCTGAGTTTAGAAGGTGTACCTAAGCGTTTTGGCTATGCTTATAATGATGCTCCCCAAGAAATACAAGATCGCTTAAATTATGAACTAGATATTATTACCAAAACTGGCTTTGCTTCTTATTTCTTAATTGTGCAAGACTTTGTTAACTGGGCTAAACAACAAAAAATTGTCGTTGGTCCAGGACGTGGTTCTGCAGCTGGTAGTTTGATCTCATTTTTAATTGGTATTACTAACATTGACCCAATTAAATATGATTTGTTATTTGAAAGATTTTTAAATCCAGAACGTGTATCCATGCCCGATATCGATATGGACTTTGCCGACACTGGCCGCGATGCTGTTATTAAATATGTAGAAAATAAATATGGTAAAGACCATGTCTGTCAGATTATTACCTTTGGTACTATGGCAGCTCGAGCTTCGGTGCGTGATGTGGGTAGAGTGATGGGCTATTCTTATGGTTATTGTGATCAAATTGCCAAATTAATTCCTATGTTTTCTTCTTTGACTGAGGCCTTGGAAACTGTAGATGAACTCAAAAAAATACATAACGAAGATTTAGAAGCCCAACGTCTCTTGGACATGGCCAAAAAAGTAGAAGGTCTAGCCAGACACACTTCTACTCATGCTTGTGGAGTTTTGATTACCAAAGAACCATTGGTTAACTACACACCATTACAATATGCTAGTTCTGATGATAAAACTATTATTTCTCAATACTCTCTCCACCCTGTCGAAGACTTGGGACTTTTGAAAATGGACTTTTTGGGTTTAAAAAACTTAACTATCTTAGAACAAACTATTGCTGTTATTGAAGCTACTAAAAAAATAAAAATTGATATTGATAGCATACCTTTAGGTGATGCTAAAACTTTTGCCCTTTTACAACGCGGCGAAACTACCGGCGTCTTTCAATTGGAATCCGGTGGCATGAAACGTTATCTAAAACAACTTAAACCCTCAGAACTAGAAGACATTATTGCCATGGTCGCTTTGTATCGTCCTGGTCCAATGGAATTTATTCCTGATTTTATTAATGGTAAAAATGGCAATAAACAAGTAACTTACTTACATCCTAAACTAGAACCAATTTTAAAAAATACTTACGGCATTGCTGTTTATCAAGAGCAAATCATGCGTATTGCTAGAGACTTGGCTGGCTTTAGCTATGGTCAAGCTGATGTTTTACGTAAAGCCGTAGGTAAAAAAATCAAAGAATTATTACAAGAACAAGAAGTAGCCATGGTGGCTGGCATGGTAAAAAATGGTTTAGACAAAAAAACCGCCCAAAAAATCTGGGACTTTATTATTCCTTTTGCTCGCTATGGTTTTAACCGCTCCCACGCTGCCTGCTATGCTATGATTTCCTATCAGACTGCCTACTTAAAGAGCAACTACCCTGAAGCTTTTATGGCGGCACTACTCTCCTCTGACCAAAATAATATTGATCGAGTAACCATTGAAATTAACGAATGCCGTAAAATGGGTATTGAAGTTTTACCACCTGATGTTAATGAAAGTTTTGGTAATTTTGCTGTAGTAGTAAATAAAGAAGACCCCAACAAACTTGGTAAAATTCGCTTTGGTCTGCACGCTATTAAAAATGTTGGTGAAAATATTGCCAAAGTTATTATCCAAGAAAGAAAACATAACGGCCCTTATAAGTCATTAGAAGATTTTTTACTGCGTATTAAAGACAAAGATCTAAATAAAAAATCTCTAGAAAGTTTGAGTAAGTGCGGAGCGCTTGATTCTTTGGTTTCACGTGGACAAGCCTTGGGTAACTTAGAAAAACTACTAGAGTTCCATAAAAAAATTCAAACTGAACAAAAAAACGGCCAAAACAATTTATTTGCCGACTTACCACTTTCAGCTTCAATGCTCTCACTCAAACTCGATGATTACCCAGACATTGAAACTAACCGTAAACTTTCTTGGGAAAAAGAATTATTAGGTTTATATTTGAGTAATCACCCCTTTGCCGAAGATCACAAATTACTTAAAGAAAAAATCACTCCTTTAAAAAACCTAAAAAATCTAGCCGGACAAAGTGTCAGGGTGGCTGGTATTATTACTGCTATCCAAAAAATCACTACCCACAAAGGCCAGGCCATGATGTTTGTGACTATTGAAGACTCAATAACCCAAACCGAATTATTAGTTTTTCCTAAAACCTTAGAAAAAACCTATGGCCTTTGGAATGACGAACAAAAAGTAATAGTTGAAGGCAAAGTGTCTGATAAAGACGGCCAAGCTAAAATTCTGGTTGAAAATGCCAAAATTTTAAACCCTCAATTTTTACAAGAAGTCAAAGCTGCTAATTTTTCTAAAAATAGACTCTGCATTCGTCTGCCTCATGATTTTCATAAAAACAAACTAGGTGATCTGAAAAAAATCTTAGAAAGCCACAAAGGCAGTACGCCTGTTTATTTAGAAATTCACAATGGCCAAGTACGCAAAGTAAAAACTGACATTAAAGTTTTACCAGAACAAGAACTCCAAAATGAAATTATCAACCTTTTAGGCCGAGAGTCTTGGCAACTAACTAATAATTAGATTTAAATCGATTTTTTTGGTATAATAAGCCTAAGTAAGCTACTTTATCTATGACTAAAAAAGTAAACAACCATAATCGTCTTTATACCAAAATAATTATTGCCCTACTCGTACTTACAGTAGCGGCTATTTTTTTGATTTTAAATTTTGCTTTAACTAAAACTACTATTAAAATTTTTAGCCAAGTTGAAAACAAAAGCGAAAAGATTATTATCCCCTTGCAAGCTGAAAATAGTGAAAATGTTAACAACGAGGCAATTTTGGGTAAAATATTAAACACCGAATTAGAGCTCTCAACTAGCATTCCTAGTCAAAGTACCACAACTCTAAGCGAATCTGCTCAAGGGCTAGTGACAATTTATAATAATTATTCCAAAGATCAAACTTTAGTAAAAACTACTCGCCTGCTTTCTACTGATAATAAAATTTATCGTATTCAAGAAAAAGTAAATATTCCAATTGGCTCTAGCACCACTGTTTGGGCTATTGCTGATGAAAATGGCACTGATTCTGTAATGGAGCCAGGTAAACTCACCATTCCTGGGCTTTGGGAAGGTCTACAAGACAAAATCTATGCTGAAGCTAAAAATGGTTTTAAACTAGAAAGTTTACCTACTTATATAGTTAGTGCTGAAAATCTAGAACAAGCTAAAGCTGAATTAAAAAAGCAAGCAACTAAGCAAGCCGTAGATACTATCAATACCAGCTTATCTGACAATTTAAAAATTGATGCTGAACGTATATTTTTAAAAAGTGAAACAATTGATACTAGCTACATTGGCCAAAATAGTCCTAGTTGTGATTTAAAACAAAAATTTACTGCTTACGGTTTAGTATTTTCACTTACTGATCTAAAAAAAATGGCTGAAGATAAATTTATAAAAAATTTAGATAGCAGTCAAAGTTTAATAGAATTTTTACCAGAACAATTTAGCTACGAAATTTCTGAAATTGATACGGAAAATAATTCAGCCGTCATAGAAGTCAATCTAGAAGCAAAAATAAATTCTAATTCTAAGACTTGGTCTATTGATAAAGAAAAACTTTTAGGATTAGACGAAGCTCAAATTAAAAAATATTTAACCGACGAACTTAATATTGAAGAAGTAGAAATTAAATTTTTCCCTTGGTGGGTTAAAAAATCTCCCACTTTAAAAGACCATATTATTATTGAGTAATTTTGACAAATATCACTTCTTTAAGCTATAATAATAATCGCTTTAGACGATTGGAATAGCTACCAACTATTCTCCTATTTGGATGCCAAAAGGCCTAAGTCTAAATAATTAAGTGTCCCGAGTCCGCCAGCTGGCGGATCAAGGGAAACTTGGGTGGAACCGCCCTTTTTGTGGGTCCCAAGAACGACTGTTCTTTGGGATTTTTTAATTTAAAATTAAACATAAGTCATTCTGGAGCGTAGTCCCGAAATACGGGACAAAGCGATAAAATCTACCAATTTAAATTGACCTAGATTCTATCGGTCTCCGCCATCCGCCGGTTGGCGGATGGCGGATCCCTCCAGAATGACAAATAAAAAAACATATGAATAAAGAAGAACAAATTCACAAAATTCGCCACTCACTTTCCCATATCATGGCCATGGCAGTTTTAAAAAAATTTCCTGAAGCTAAACTTGGTATTGGGCCAGTGATTGAGCATGGTTTTTATTATGACTTCATTTTACCTGGCAAACTCTCAGAAAATGATCTAACAGAAATAGAAGATACGATGCGTGAAATCATAAAACAAAATATTGATTTCAAAAAATCAGCTGCTAGCCGCAAAGATGCTCTGAAAAAAATTCAAGCGCAAGCCCAAAATTTTAAAGTCGAACTAGTAAATGATTTACCAGCAGATGAAGAAATCACTTTTTATGCTTCGGGAGATTTTGAAGATTTGTGTGCTGGGCCTCATGTTAATAATTCTAAAGAAATACCTTTAGATGGCTTTAAACTTACCCATCTAGCTGGTGCCTATTGGCATGGCGATGAAAAACGCGAAATGATGACCCGTATTTATGGTTTAGCTTTTGCTACTCGCAAAGAATTAGCTGTCCATTTAAATATGTTAGAGCAAGCCAAACTCCGCGATCATCGCAAATTAGGAAAAGAAATGGATTTATTTACTTTTTCTGACATGGTTGGCTCAGGCATGCCACTCTACACTCCTCGTGGTGCTACTATTCGTCGTGAGATTATTAAATTTTCTAATGAATTACAAAATAGTATTGGTTTTCAAGAAGTTCACACTCCGCAAATAAATAAAGCTGAACTTTTTAAAATTTCTGGACACTATGATAAATACAAAGACGACATGTTATTTGCCCACTCTCATTATAGCCAAGAAGAATTTTTCTTAAAGCCAATGAATTGTCCTCAGCATACTCAGATTTATGCTTCCAATAAAAGAAGTTATCGTGATTTACCTATTCGTTATTCTGATTTTGCTAACTTGTTTAGAGACGAAAAGCCAGGTGAACTATCAGGCTTAACACGCTTAAGATGCTTTTGCCAAGACGATGGTCATGCTTTTTGTCGCGAAGATCAAATTGAATCGGAATTTAAAAATATCCTAGGCATTATAAGTGTTGCCTTAAAAGTTTATGGCTTAGATTATTATGTACGTTTATCACTTTGGGATCCAGAACATAAAGAAAAATATCTAGGCGACGAAGCAGTTTGGGACAAAGCTCAAAAACTACTCGAAGGCTTACTTAAAGACAATAAAATCAAATTTGAAATTGGTATTGGTGAAGCTGCTTTTTATGGACCAAAAATGGATATTATTGCCAAAGACGCCATTGGTAGAGAATGGCAAATCTCCACTATTCAACTAGACTTTAATATGCCCGGACGCTTTGGTTTAAGCTATACTGACAAAGATGGCTCTGAAAAAACTCCGGTTATGATTCACCGTGCCATTATCGGTTCTCCAGAAAGATTTATGGGAGTATTAATCGAACATTATGCTGGCAACTTCCCTCTCTGGCTAGCACCTGTACAAGTAAAAATATTAAACGTTGGTCAAGACCATTTAAGTTTTGTCGAAAAACTAGCTCAAGAATTTAGAAGCGAAGATATCCGAGTAGAAATTGATTCTAGCGACGAAACTGTTGGTAATAAAATCCGCAAATCTTCTCACGAAAAAGTACCTTATGTCTTAGTAATTGGTGATAAAGAAATGGGCTCTGAAGAATTAGCAGTCCGTGTGCGCGGCCAAAAAGACTTACTAAATATCGACAAACAAAAATTCATCACTAAAATAAAAACACAAATCAAACATCGTAGCCTTGATTTATAATTTTTAAGCTCAAAATATGGAAATAAGAACTGCCCTTACTTACGATGATGTTTTATTAGTGCCCAAAAAATCATCGGTCCGCTCTCGTAGCGAAGTAAACACTGGCGCTAAATTATCAAAAAATATCAAACTTAACATACCTTTAGTTAGTGCCAATATGGACACAGTGACTGAAAGTCGCATGGCCATTGCCATGTCTCTTTCAGGCGGTATTGGTATTATTCACCGCTTTTGTGATATTGCTACTCAAAGCAAAGAAGTAGCCAAAGTAAAACGTACTCAAAATATTATTATTGACAAACCTTTTACCGTAACTACAACTACTACCTTAAAAGAAGTCAAAGCCAAAATTCAAGAATTAAATTGCAAAAGCTTTTTAGTGACTGACGATAGTCAAACTCTGCTAGGAATTTTGACTAGCCGTGATTTAATGTTTACTAGTAATGAAAATGTGCTGGTACGCGAACTCATGACTCCCCGAGCACAACTAATTACTGCTAGTTATGACATTAGCCCTGAAGATGCCAAACTGCTACTTGCCAGTCATAAAATAGAAAAATTACCGCTCGTTGATGCTAACTTTAAAATTCGTGGCTTAATCACAGCTACTGATATTGCCAAAAACTATAATCACAAAGGCGCTAGTAAAGACAGTAAAGGTAGATTACTAGTTGGCGCTGCTATTGGCGTCCGAGAAGACTTTTTACTACGCGCTCAAAGCTTGATTGAAGCTGGTGTTGATGTGCTAGTAATTGATATTGCTCATGGCCACTCTGAAAATGCTCTGAATGCCATCCGCCAAGTTAAAAATCGTTGGCCAGCTGTTGAATTAATCGGTGGTAATATCGCAACTGCCCAAGCTGCCAAAGATTTAATTGAAGCTGGTGTTGATGCTGTTAAAGTTGGTATTGGCCCTGGCTCTATTTGTACTACTCGTATTACTACTGGCTTTGGCGTACCTCAGCTTTCAGCTATCTTAAATATTTCCCCTGTTTGCAAACAATACAATATACCTTTAGTAGCTGACGGTGGTATTAAGCAAGCGGCTGATATTGTAAAAGCTCTGGCAGCTGGTGCTGATACTGTCATGATTGGTGGTCAGTTTGCTGGCACTGAAGAAGCACCAGGCCCAACTTTGACTTACAAAGGCCGTCAATACAAAATATCACGTGGCATGGCATCACTGACCGCTTCTTTATCTCGACCAGATGCTAAAGAATCAGCTAGCCAAATCACTCCTGAAGGTATTGAAGCACGCGTTCCCTATCGTGGACCCGTGCAAAATATTATTAATAATTTTATTGGTGGTTTAAAATCCGGCATGAGCTATGGCAATGCCAAAAATTTAGACGAACTTAGAGCTAATGCTGAGTTTATTCGCATTACCCCAGCCGGCGTAATCGAGTCCCATGCTCATGATAATGAGGTGCTTTAATAATGCCAAAAAAAACTAAAAAATTTCATTTAATTATTTTTGGTTGTCAGATGAATAGCTCTGACGCGGAAAGACTAGCGACAGTTTTGACTAGCTTAGGCTACAGAGAAACTAAAAATGAAACTGAAGCTGATTTAGTGGGCGTGATTGCTTGTTCAGTACGTCAAGCAGCTGTTGATCGTATTTACGGTAAACTACGCGAATGGCAGTTACTAAAAGAAAAAAGACCCTTAATTACCCTACTTTCTGGTTGTGTTTTGCCAGCTGATCGTAAAAAACTGGCTGATAAATTTGATTTATTTATTGATATCAACCACTTAGAAAATTTAAGTAAAGATTTACAAAATATTGCTCCACAAGATAAACTAGCCTTACCTGAGTTTTTTAGTATTGAGCCTAGCTACTACTCTAGCTATCGTGCTTATGTACCGATTATGACTGGCTGTAATAAATTTTGCACTTATTGCGCTGTCCCACATACTAGGGGCCGTGAAATTTCTCGTCCTAGCCAAGAAATATTAAAAGAAGTCAAAGACTTAGTTAAAAAAAATTACAAAGAAATTATTTTACTTGGTCAAAATGTAAATAGTTATGGCCTGGATCGTAAAGAAGAAATCAAATTTCCCGAACTTTTAAAGCAAGTGGACTCTTTAGGTAAAAATTTTTGGCTTAAATTTTTAACTTCTCATCCTTATGACATGTCTGAAGAACTTATTAAGGTCATGTCTGAGTGCAAAAACTTAAGCCCTTATCTACACTTACCCATTCAATCTGGCTCTGATACTATCCTTAAAAAAATGAACCGACATTATACTGTTTTAAGCTACAAAAAATTAATGCGCAGTATTCGCAAACAATTACCAAACTTTGCTATTTCGACTGATATTATTGTTGGCTTTCCTACGGAAACTAAAGCTGATTTTCAAGCTACTTTAGACTTAGTCAAAGAAGTAAAATATAATACTGCTTATTTTGCTCAATACTCTAGTCGCGTTGGCACTACCGCTGCCAAAATGTTTAAAGATGACGTAAAAAAAGATGAGAAGAAAAAACGCTGGCAAGAATTAAATAAATTAATTGGCCAACAATCTTTAGCTTTTAATCAAAAATTAGTTGGGCAAAAAGATTTAGTCTTAATTGATCAAAATAAAAAGCTTGGTAAAAATTATTTAAATATTGGTAAACTAGCCAACTATACTACAGTAAAAATTACTACTAAAAAACCTTTAGCCATTGGTGATTTTGTTAAAGTAAAAATTAACAAAGCTTTAAATTGGGGCGTGGAAGCAGAGCTGGTGAAATAAAATACCCCCCCCACTGTCCTAACAGACATCTCCCCCTAATTTAGGGGGAGATTATAGAGGTGGTATTTTTTTCTAAAAAGAAAAGGCGGCGAGCTGGGCTCGCCGCCGGGCACTGAGTGAAGAGCGGGTTAGTCCCCGCCAGCGACATGCCGGGTTACCCGGACTGCGCTGATTTCACCATGCCTTTCCTCCAACTTAGGGTTGAAGCGCGTCTTGAGGTACGTGTGTCCTTCATGGACGAAGGTCGGAGAATAACGACTATTCCCCTCAAACTCTTTCTGGGGTACCTCGATCTTGTCACTCTCATCGACCAGGTAAACGTCCCAGCCGCCGGCCCAGAGGACAGAAATCATGTCATCGCTCCATTCGAGCCTCCGCTTGTTGCTGGTCATTGACCTACCTCCTACTCGTTCCGAGCAAGAGGTAAGCTGAGACCAATTCTCAGTTTTATTCTTGCTCAGTGAAAAAAGGTATTTTTATTATACCATATAATATATATTTTGTCAATATAGCGCAACCATACTGACAAAAAGCAAATAAATACCATTACCCTCTGTCCTAACGGACATCTCCCCCTAAATTAGGGGGAGATTATAGAGGGGGTATTTTATTTTACTTTTTATTTAATTGGCGATAAACTGAGGGTGTAGTAAGGATATTACCTGTTAGGCGAAATAAATTTTTATCTTTCTAAATTAAATGACTAACCTTTTCATACCAATAAATATTCCATTTGGAATTAATGAAATTAAAAAAAATTCAAAAATATTTAAAATTGAAATAAATAAACTTCGAGATTTATCTAAACACATTGGATTGGAACTTGAGTATGAAATTTTAATTACCCCTAATAACAAAGACTTTATAAAATTTGGAAAAGTTGATCATGCTTGGATTGAAATACCAGAAAAATTAATAAACCATTACACTTCTGGCAAACAAATTTTTATTTTAAACGTCAAAATTCATACTGATATTTTATCAATTTCTAAAGAATATTCAGCTCCTGGAGATATTTATAATGATATTATATTTAATCTCTCTATATATTTACAAGCTTTTCTTAATACATTTGGTTTTACTTGTTTTTCGCCATTAATTTTAATAAATGATGAAAAAATAATCTTCAACAGTAAAATAGCCTACTTAATAAACCCATGGCAAAATTGGTTCTGCGACCAATCATCACTCAAAATAATTTTAAACCAACAATTGAAAGAAATGGCTAAGTTAGAGGCCAAATATTATGAAAATTTATTACCCCATGTTGTTAAAATTACTAATAATATTAACATAGACGACTTATATAAAATTGATTATAAAAATAACACCTTAGATTATATTTTAAATTTTGGTAGAATTATTTCGGAAATTATAAGACTGCACCCGAGCCATGACTATTCGGCAATCATTGGAATGCTTACAGCTTATATTGAGGGATTGTATAAAATTAATGGCGAAAACCGTTATAAATTTAAAATAAAAATTTGTAACCTACTAAAAGATAAAAATATAAGCTCTGCTTTAAATAATATCTATGATTCAAGATCTTATTTCTTTCATACAGCTCAATACGGAAAAATAAATAATATTTTTGAATTTTTAAATATATACTTTCTTATTGCGGTAATTAAAGGTACAATTATATACAGCATTGATAATGAAATTGAGACTAGTACCTTTGATTTCAGATAGAAAGGTAAAAATTTACATCGCCCAACACCGGATATCCGAGGAGCGAGCTAGAATAAAATTATTTTAAAAAACATATGAAAGAAAAAATTAGACCTATATATTCTGAATTACAAGGGTATTTATCACAAGCACCAGAAAAAAATAGTGGCAATATATTTGAACATATACTATGGGAACAAATAAATTCTGCCATAGAAGAACTTAATAATGTCAGTAATAAAAATTATGATCGTTTTAAAATTAGTCCTCGTTCGGAAGATTGGAATGGTCAAGCATTGCAAATAATAGACGCGTATGAATATAGATTGAAAATATCAGGTCTTATTAGCCGTTTACATGGTGAATATTTCTCAGATGAAGTTCCGCCATTTAGTGGTATGCCTAGCACTAGCATACAAATGAACCAACAACAAAATCAAAGTGTTCAAATGCAAATAATTTTGGATACACAAGATCTAGTAAATAAAAAAATACATGAAACTAGCGACCCTCTGGAAAAAAACTTCCTAGAAAAAATTAAATCATCCTTGTCCTCTATAAAAAATGTATCTGACCTAATAAGCCTAATCTTAACTACCGGCTCTTCTTTAGGAATGAACCTAGAACAAGTATTAAAATTATTTAAATAACTCCATATGGAACTATTATTAAGTGTAATATTAGGTTGGTTGTTGGGAATTTTAAGCCCCGGTATAATAAATTTTATTTCTAATAACCGACGACAAAAAAAATTAAAACAATCAATAATTAGTGACCTAAAAGATTTAAAAATAAGATTAACTTGGATACCTTTTAGAATAAAGTGTTCATACGGTATACTTGATGAAAAGTTTATAAAATGGCTCAAAATACAGACGAATAATTGGAAAGATCTTGGTGAAACACCAGCAAATATAACATTGGAAGACATAGAAAAAATAGAAAAACAATCTACGCTTGATGCCTATAATTCATTGTATAAAAAAAATAAACCTGCGTTCAGCTTTCCAAAAATGCTAACATCAATTATAGATTCTAATTTAATGAATGTCGAACTACTAGATGATGATTTTTTATCTAAAATATTAGAAATAAAATTTCAAATCAACGGATTTAATAAAGAGGTTGATAGGCTTAACGAACTTTACAAAATGACTTTTGATTCAAACATTATAAGTGAGAATCACAGCATAATATCAACACAAATAGAGGCAACCAACCTTACTATTCTAGATAAGGCTATTTATATAGTAGAAAAAATTAATCGTATCATAAACTCTAATAACTAAAAAGAAAAACACACATCGCCCAACATCGCCTATACAATCCCCACCCAAGGCGGACAAATACTAAAAAAATAAAATTATTTTAAAATGAAAAAAACTAAAATCCTCACACTTTTACTAGGCACTTTATTTGTTATGTATTTAGCAATCGATGATAATGCTGAAGCTAAAAAGAATATAATGTGGGCAATAAAAAATAATCCTTCTTCTCTTTATTATTTAATCATATTGTTCTTAGTGGCTTTTTTAATAAACCTACTATTTGCAAAACTTAAGGAAAATCATGTTGTAGAAACTTGGCTAAATAAATTAACTCAGATACACATAAATAAGTGGCTTATTATTATATCTACTATTATTTTACTGGCTATGGTGGCCATGGTATTTTATTTTTCTATGACCGAAGACGAATCTATAAGTAGAACAAATTATATTAATAAATTATAGTAAAATAATTTTATTATCTCATTACTACTAAGCTAAAACCATGAACCACATTCATTTAGAAAAATCCTGGATTATCAAAGCTCCGCTTGAGGATATTTTTAATCTTATTACTGATTTTGAAAATATGCCCAAAAATTTTCCGCAAGTAGCCGAGTCAATCAATATTATCAAACGCGAAGGTAATAATTTAGAAATTGAAGCGCAAGTCAAATCTTTTGGCACTACTTTTCCAGTGCAAATGAAAACCCAGATTCTACCCCAGCGCGGTTTTATTTCTGACAATCAGAGCGTCAAGTTTGGCACATCCGGACACGAGGAACTTTTATTAGAAAATGTACCAGCTGGCACAAAAGTGAACTATATCTACGAAGTGGATATTCATAAAAAGTGGCTAAGAATTTTTGCTAAACCACTTATTGGTCGCTTTGCTATGCAAGCCTGGGAAAAAGCAGTAATCAATAAACTAAAAGAAATTTTAGAAAAATAAATCTTAATTAAAAAAGCTAGCAGTTGACCTGCTAGCAAAGCGAGATGGCTCCGAATGCTAAGTATATATTACCAGCTAATATTAGCTGTAACCACGCCTCTTTTCTGGATATCGACACTGATACTCTTCAAGCGAATATTCATAACGCCGAGCTTCTGCGTAAGGCCCGACAACATTTGACGAACATCATCCTTATCAACTGGCATATCTTTCGTAATATCACGATTAGCAGTTATTGCTACAACAGTCGCCGTATAGTCTGACTTGTATACTAGGCTGATGGCTGATATGCCCTCAACACCAGAAAAATAAGTCTCAACATACTGGTCAAAAGATTCCATATTATCATAACGGTTATCCATCCCGATCTGCGATCCGGAAAAAGACCTTACTGCCACTAGTACCCTCCCTTGTTGAAGAACAAAACGTTGCCGTAATTGGCAATATATTAAAATGCCATAAAAAATTATTTTTGTCAACTATAAATTATCTAAAATATTTGTTATTCTTTTAGTCAATGACTAATATTAAACCCAAAATCATAATAGTCTTAGGTCCAACTGCTTCTGGCAAGTCGTCTTTGGCTGTGCAAATTGCCAAACAATTTAAAGGCGAAGTAATTTCAGCTGATTCAAGACAAATCTATCAAGAATTAAATATTGGTAGTAATAAAACTACTATTGCCGAACAAGACGACATTAAGCATTATTTACTTGATACTATCAAACCTGATCAAGATTATTCTTTGTACGACTGGCAAGCTAGCGCTCTGACAATTATCAAAAAAATTGCTGAACAAAATAAACTGCCGATTATTTGCGGTGGCACTGGCCTATATCTCTCCTCTATTCTGCAAAACTACCAATTACCAACTACTGATCTTAATTTACGCAAAGAATTAGAACAACATAGTTTAGAACAACTAATCAAACAACTAGAAATATCTGACCCAGAAATTCTAGCCACTATTGATACTAAAAACAAAGTAAGAGTTTTACGCGCTTTAGAATATGTTTTGGCTTTTAACGCCAGTATTAAGTCTGGCCAAAAATCTAGTGACTGCCCTTTTGACTATCTGATTTTTGGTATTGATCCAATACGCGAAGCTTTGTACAAAAAAATTGATCAAAGGGTGGATCAAATGATTTCTTTAGGACTAGTAGCCGAAGTGAAAGAAATCTATAGTCGCTATCCTAATAAAAATACACCAGCCTTAACCGGCATTGGCTATAAAGAAATTATTCAACATCTAGATGGTGAAATTAGTCTAGAACAAGCAATAGATTTGATTAAAAAAAATACCCGCCACTATGCTAAGCGCCAAATGACTTGGTTTCGGCGTATGGAAAAACAAGGTATTAAAATACACTGGAATCTAACACTTACTGAAATTGAAAAAGAAATAACTAAATTCTTAAAATAAAACCAGCCCTGCACCGTACGGTGTGGGGCTGTGTAAATATTTAGTGCTTTTGATCAGAAATGGTAGCTGATCTGATTCTATCTTTTTCTTCTTCGCTCAAATTAGCCAAGATATGAAGTTCTTCAAATTCCGGATAACGCTTACCGGAAAAATAATCAACAACGATCAAGCTGCCGTCAGGCTTGCACTTTACAAGAGGCGCACACATGCTTTCACCTCCCTCTAGTTGGTGTTGGATAGTGGCTTCAGGGAACAATAATACTCTAAGTATTAACAAATAATAAAAAATCTGTCAAACAAAAAGCCACTTAATTCACACTAGTCATCCTGAATTTATTTCAGGATCTCCAATTAACTATAACTATTTGGAGATGCCGAAACAAGTTCGGCATGACAATACAATATAAGTGGTTTTTCTATTTAACTTAACTTATCTTTCAATATCTCCTCTATCTTTTGTGGATTAGCTTTGCCGCGACTCTCTTTCATCACTTGTCCCACGAAAAACTTTATGAGTGCTATTTTACCTTGCCGATATTCTTCGGCTTGTTGTGGATACATTAATAATACTTTCATGACCAAACCATCCAAAGTAGTATCGTCATCAATCTGCGTTAAATTCATCTGATCAGCCAAATGTGCCGGATTATGTTCGGCACTTTTAAACATAGCCGCTAATATTTGCTGACCAGCCGTGCTATTAATTTTCTTTAAATAAATCAAACTAATAAATTCGGCCATTTGCACTGGTTTAATTTTTAAATTTTTTAATTTAAAACCAGTGGGCAATAATTTAAATAATTCACTAGTAATCCAAGCATAAGCAAGACGAGCTAGCTCTACTTTGTGATCTTGCCATAATTTCTCCGCTTCTTTGGATTCAGTAGCTACCTTTTGCCACTGGCAGACCCAAACTACCAGCTCTGACATAACACTTTCATACCAAGCGGCCCATTCTTTTTGGCTAACCAAAACTTTAGCATCTTTACTCTTTAAACCATATTCTTTGGCAAAGCGTTCTTGTTTGGCAGTTGGCAATTCTACTAATTTTGCTAGCACTTCATCCATCATGGCTTGCGATATTACTAAAGGTGGCAAATCTGGTTCGGGAAAATAGCGATAATCAGAAGAGCCTTCTTTAGTACGCTGCAAAACAGTTTCTTGTTTAGCTTCATCCCAACCCCGGGTTTCGGTATTTTTGGCTAATTGTTTTTTATCCCACAATTCTGTTTGCCTTTCTATTTCATATTGTAAAGCACGCTCTACCGAACGAAAAGAATTAAGATTTTTTACTTCAGTTTTAGGATATAATTTTTTGTCAGACTTAGGACGTAAAGAAATATTAGCATCACATCTTAACTGCCCTTTTTCCATATCAGCATCCGATACACCCAAATAACGAGCCATCAATCGAAGCTGTGTTAAAAATTCTTTAGCTTCTTGAGGACTTCGAAAATCTGGTTCAGTCACAATTTCAGCAAGTGGTGCTCCGCCACGGTTAAAATCAACTAAAGTTTGATCACCTACGTGCATATTTTTAGCAGCGTCTTCTTCCAGATGCAAACGAGTAATACCAATACGCTTGCGCTTATCCTCTACTTCGATAATTAGCTTGCCGTGTTCGGCAATTGGTTCATCAAATTGAGAGATCTGATAACCTTTGGGCAAATCTGGATAAAAATAATTCTTACGATCAAATTTTGATTTTTTATTTATCTTACAGTCCAAAGCTAAAGCCATTAATAAGCCTTGTTCTACGGCTACTTGATTTACAGTAGGCAAAGTACCTGGATGCCCTAAACAAATTGGACAAACATTAGTATTTGGTTTATCACCTTCTTGATTTGCACAACTACAAAACATCTTGCTCTTAGTTTTAAGTTGCAAATGAATTTCTAAACCAATGATGGCTTCGTATTTTGACATATATTAACTATATATATTTTTTTAATTTATTACAAATTTCTTGATGAATATTTTCAATAGATCTGATATAACCAGTACCGTCATCACAATCAACTACCTCCCACTGATATTTCTGAGCAACATATTGACCAGCCTCTAGAGCGTCGCGCAAATGACTAAGATCATTTTCATGGATATCATTTTTTGATTTCAAGTGATCGTGACGCTGTTCTTTTTGTAAAGCCATTTTTTGTGAAAGCTCAGCTGAAATATTCATAAAAAAAACTACATCTGGCCGAGGAATAGCAAATATGCCAAACTCCAATTCATCTAACCAATTTAAGAAAATATCTCTTTCTTTAATATCTTTTATTTTTCCGGCCTGATGAAGCATATTAGATGTAGCGTAGCGATTAGCTAAAATTATTTTACCTTCTGCTAACCATTTTTTCATTTCAAAGGAAGCAGCATAACGATCAACCGCATATAAAATAGAAGCCCGATAAGCACCAACATCTTTAGCTGAACCAAAATCACCATTAAGATATTTTTCTATCATCAAAGCCGAATCTTCACCATAACGAGGAAAATCAACTGTTTCTATTTTATGACCTTCGCTGATTAGTCTTTCTTTGAGTAAATTAAACTGAGTAGTTTTACCACTACCGTCTCCGCCTTCTATAACTATCAATTTTCCTGACATATTTAATATCCGCTTGAACCAAAATTATTAGCTCCCCGATTAGTTTCCTCCAAATTTTCACTCTCTTCTATTTCAATATCCTCAAATTTTTGAATTAACATCTGGGCAATCCGATCGCCAGCTTTAATATTATAATCTTCGGTGCCCAGGTTTAACATAGCAACTAAAATTTCCCCTCGATAATTAGGGTCAATCACCCCGGCAATAGTGTGTAAACCATGTTTAGCAGCTAGCCCCGAGCGATCTCTAATGTTTCCCCAAAAACCAGCTGGAATTTCTACCGCAATACCCGTGGAAATTAAAATTTTCTCCCCCTTGGAAATTACATAGTCCTTACAAGACACCAGATCCATAGCACAATCACCCACGCGCGAAACTTGCGGTAATATAGCCTCAGGTACTAATTTTTTTATTTTAATTTTCATACTTTATTTCATTACAATATCATGCTCACCGCGCTTGATATCAAAACGATTTGGTTCTTTATCTAAATATATTTTTAAACCATAGCTAGCAAATTCTTTTTCCAAAAGATGGGCCATTTCAATTGCTCTTTTCTGCAAAGTCGGATGAACAAATCTAGTACAACGCAACTCAACTAAATAAACCAAAGCCGCCAAATCACCCCTAACTTGATTTGGCAGATTATAACCCATAGCCGTATAGTACTGTGCTAACTCTGGCGTTAAATTTAATTTTTTAATTTTTTCTTCTTGAGTGACAATTAACTCTTTTGCTTTTTGCCTAACAGCCTCAGGTAAAGAGTCTAAATAAAATTGTTCAAAACCATGTTGAGTAGTAAGTAGTGGCATGCGTTGAGTCACAGCGCGGTGTCTTTGAATATCACGAAATGAACCAAAATCTAACATAAAACCAAATTGTATTGTACCAGCTTCCGCAATTATTTTTGGTAACTCTGTTTTAAATGGTCTATTTGCTAAAATGTTTTTAAAATTCTGCAAAGCTTCTTTATCAATACCATTGTGTAATATTTTTGTTTCTGTATAAGTCTCATGAGTAAAATAATAATTTTCATTCATCCAAGCTTCATTATAATTTTCAGTAGTCTCAAAAATCTCATGACCAAAAGAACTCGGATATTTTTCAAGTAAAGCTTGCTGAATTTTGTCAGCAATATCTCTGACTTCAGCTAAAGGATGATGTCGCAGAAGAGCTAACTTATCAGCTACCTGACGCATATTACTATGCCAAGCAATATTAGTAGAAGCACCAGCTGGTAAAAAGCCGCGTAAAATATCAAAAGCCCGAGCACTAATAGCTTTACTATAAATCTTTTCCGCTTCGCCTTCTTGTAGAGGAAATTGCTCTTTTAAATGTTTTTCCACTGCTTCGCGGGAAGCCAAATAAAACTCACGCCAAGTTTCTAAAATCTCTTTAGAAGAATCAGTTCCTACCGGATCAATAAACATTTGCTGAGAAAAATCAACATAACGAGTAGATGCTTCTTGCCCACTATACAAAGGCCAATCCTGAATAGCTTTAGCAGCCAACATCGAAATGCCTTCAATAAATAAGGTAATTGTTCCACAATCGCCAATTGATTTATGTCCATAACCAACATAAAAATTGGCCATAAAATTCTCTGGCCCTTTTTTACTCAGAGTTTCTAAGTGGCTTTTTACCCCACCCGTAGAACGCGAATGCAAAGCCTGAATCATAGCTTCAGACTCTGGACCAATTACTGCTCCAGTATCTAAAATCATGACCATGCCACCACTCTTTAATTCTTTGACTGTATGATTTAATGAAGAAATTGACATATTTATTTTACTAGTTTATCTAATTGTTTATATAAGTCTTCCAAGCTACCATTATTATCAATAACTACCGTAGCTTTACTCATTAGCTCTGGAATACTTAATTCTGTTTCTAAATTATGATCAGCTTGAAATTGCTCCCAAGTTTTACTATTATCATCTGGGTTTTCTCCCCTGATAATCAATCTTTCATAGCGCTTTTTCATATCTGCTTCAATAGCTACCAATTGAAAACCTGGTAATTTACCCAGATGTTCAATGTCAGCTAAACGCCTAGCCCCATCAACTACTACAATCTGATTTTCAGCTCGACTAACATCTTCAGCCATTACTTTGGCAAAAATGTCTTCCGAAAAGTTTTGCCTTAACACCAAAGAAATACGAAACATATTTTCCCGAGATTGTGGTAAATATAATCTATTAAGTAGATCACGAATAATAGTAGAAAAACGAAAAGCTTGAACTCCGTATTTTTCTACTAAATATTTAGCTGCCGTACCTTTACCAGCTGAAGGTAAGCCAGTGAAAACTAAAATTTTTTTTTCCATTTTATTCTTCTTTAATTTTTACATTACCTTCTTTAGGATGCATGACCTCTATATCTTTAGAGAATAAATCAATTACCATATTATTCCAATCTTCATTCTCTTTATATTGATCAACATCAATACCAGCTCCTTTTAAATATTCAGTAGCAATAGAAGCTCTGTAGTCAGCTACATAGACAATACGTTTTACACCAGCTGCTACTATATATTTACAACAATGAATACAAGGCAAATATTTCATATATAAAGTAGTACCATCTGTGCTGGTGCCAGAAAGTTTTGCAGCTTGTAAAATAGCATTATGTTCAGCATGAATAGTGCGTACACAATGTCCCTCCTCCATCATATGACCAATTTCATCACAATTTGGTAAGCCCTGAGGCGCACCATTGTAACCAGTGGCAATAATACGATTGTCTTTTACTAAAACTGCACCTGCTCGCAAACGATCACAAGAACTACGAGTACCAATTATCTTGGTAATGGCTATAAAATATTGATCCCAATTTGGTCTTTGATATTTTTTTTCTTTTGAAATACGTGCTATAAATGTATTATGGCATAT
>CAZHLU010000005.1:0-24260 GCA_964533435.1 uncultured Gammaproteobacteria bacterium
GTCAATTCTAAAACGAATTTTTATTTCTTTTTCTTCAACTTCAATATGGATATCGGAAGCAGAAAATTTTAGGCCAGCAGCAATGATTAAATTGATAGTTTCAGTAAGACTTGTTTCAGCTACTAATTTATTTAGAGCGTCAAAATTAGTTAATTGCTCATTAAATTTATTTAAATTTTCTTCGCTAATATTTACGCCTTCAATTTGAATGATAGTGGGTATCTTGGCATAAATCTTGAAAGCATATTCAAAACTATTTTCTGAAATTAAATAAATTTTAACATTGGCATGATGAACGTCTGCTAGTTCTTTTGATAAATTAGATACTTGTGGGTTTTGAGGATTTAAAGAGGCTAAACGAATTTCTTCACCAGTATACAAAAAGCAGACTGTTTGTAAATTTTCAGCCATGGTTTGAGGAATTAACTTCAAAGCTTCTTGAGAAACGGGAAATTTATCCAAATTAATATAAGCCACTCCTAATTGTTGAGCTTTTTCTTCAACTTCTTTTTCTTTTTCTTTGAGCTGGATAGCTCCTAATTTTTGTTTTAGGTTGGCAGTTGTTTGTTCATCAAAAGTTGGTGATTTAGCTAAATCGTCCATATTTTTTAGTTAAATTATAGACTAATTATACTTTTCTAAGTCTGATAAGTCAATTTACCCTGCATTTTTTGGGTGCAGGGTAGAGATTTTGGAATTTATTTTTTAACGAGTCATGTGGGGGAAATGTTTTTGGGCTAGACGGTGGATTTTGCTATGGCTAGGGGTTTTACTAGTGAGACGTAAAAAGATATTAGACCACAGCAAATTGTAGTAAGCGCCGTAAAAAGCTGTAGCAAATATTAAAATAATAATACCAATTAATGTCCCTATTCCGACCATGGTCCAAGCTAGATTTTCATTACCAGCCGCAATAAAGGCAGTGATAATAAAAGGAGTGAAAACAGTAAAGATAACAGCTAACATGGCGATAAAATAAATAATAGTTGTACCAATAATAGCTAAAGCACTTTCAATCGTAATTAGCCAATTAATTTTGAATAAATACCAACCATTAACAAAGGCAGTGAACATTGGCTGATTATAGACCACAATATAACCAATACTATAACGAGTGACAAAAGATATAATAGCAATTAATGGTATTAAGACAAAGAAAATAATTATTAATAATAAAAGAAAATAAATTACGCCACCTTTGATTGAGGCAATGGTTATTAAAGGTTGAATAATAAAAATTAAGAAATAGTAGCTAACTAATAGATTAATTAAATTAATACCAAGTACTGGCCAAAATTTTTCTAAACCTATTTGCAAACTGCTGTTGAATTTTGGATTTGAAATTTTATTATTTTTTTGAGATTGCCAAGCGCTGTACATCAGGGCTGCTTGAGAAGAAATGGCAATAATTACTACAGCTGAAAGTATAATAAATAAACCTAATAGAGCAAAAGTTAAATTTAGATTAGACCAGCTTAGATTAGCCCTGGTAATAGTAGTAAATGTTTCCCACCAGCCAGTTACTGAAGAGCTTAACAGAGTTGGGCCTGGATTTTCAAAGTCAAAGGCAATTTTAATTTCATTAAATCCTAGTAGTGAAGCAAATAAACCAAAGAAGAGTAGGTGCAGATTTTTTTTAAGTAGTTGCCAAGCTTGACCGTAAATTTTACGATAAAATGTATCCATATTTTTATTTTATAATTTGATTTTTATTTAAAAAATAAAGAAATTTAAGCTAACTATATTATACAATATTTTAGAGAAAAAATATATAGTTAAGTTAATGCTTAATTTTATGATATTTTATGTATTGAAAGCAGAGCATTTAGTATAGGTATTTTTTTATAGGCAGCTTTGATCTTATTAAATAGGCTGCAAAAAAGTGAGAGGATAATAATACAAATAAAAATAAAAATAAATGAGGATATTTTAAATTAAACTTACCGTAAATAAATGTATAGTAGAAGATATAAGGTACAATGTGAAAACAATACATAATAATACTGTATTGGCGGTATTTAAGAGAATCAAATTTATGTTTTAATTCAAATTTTTGTAAAAATAAAAATAGTGAAACAGCAGCCGGCACTAAAAATATAGACATGTTATAATCATTTTTATATGGGTAGTTAATCTGTAAGTAGAGAAGTATCATTACCTCTATAAAAAATAAAAAAATACTTATTAATAATATTTTCAATAAAGTATAGCTTCTGATAAAGATTTGTTTTTTTGCATACCAGGCGCCTAGGGATACAAAAACTAAACCTTGAGATAATCTAGTATCGTTTTCTTTAAATATTGACCTAAGAAATTTAATTAGTGGTTCCAATGGGGAGTTGGCAACTAGGAAGAAATAGGCATCACCTAAAATGCCTAGGGAGTAAAAAATTAAAGCAAGTCCTAGTAGATATTTAAGTTTTATTTTTTTAATTGTTATTATATAAATTGCGGTTGTAGAGATAATTAAAGCAGGGAAAAACCATAGATGAAAATGACTGCCCCAATAAATAAAATTTATTAAATATCCGTTAATAATATTTAAATAATTTTCGAAAGTTTTTGTAGGGGTGCTGACTAGGGGATAGATTAGATCATAGGGAAGATAGACAATTGTCCAGGCTATATAAATAGTTAGCAGTCTTTTTATGTAAACAATATATATTTTATATGGCTTTTCTTCACTTTGTATTTTTTTATAAAAAAAATAACCAGCAACAATAAAAAAGAAGGGTACAACTAAGCGGCTTAAAAAATTAATAATAACAAAATTTAGACTAGGCGATATTTCATATAATGAAGATGTATGGTTGGCAATAATTAAAATAGAGCCAATATATTTCATTAAATCAATACTTTGAATATTTTTATTTTTTATTATCATTAGATAATTTTTGTTTAATAAAGAAAACAATAACTAAAGTTATGGAAACTAAGATGATATAAGCGGTCAAATGTTTCCAAGTTTCTAGTTCATTTATTAGTTTGGTGATGGTACTATGAAACAAATAGCCAATTAAAATATAAGTTGTGCAGAAGATAATGTTAGCTAGAAAATCGTATATTAAAAATTTTTTCCATTTGGTGTTTAATGAAGCTAGAATAATCGGGCCAAAAAATCTTAATCTTGGTATAAAGGCTAAGGTGATTATAGTGCGGGAAATGTTTTTTCCCATTTTATTTTTATAATTGCTAAATATTTTCTCACCAAATTTTTTGATAATTTTGTTGATGAATTTATCACCTTTTTTGGTAAGAAAAAATAGCCCGCTGTCAGTAAGTAAGGCAGTGGTAGCAATTAGTAGACCACCTAAAAAAGGGTTAATATAACCTAAGCTAGCCACATAGCCTACAGTTAAGACAATTGCCTCTTCTGGTGGCAAGGGAATAAAAAAAAGAGTGTTGTATAAAATTAGCCACAAAAATAAACCAGCATAAGAAAAGGTTTCAAAGATTTGGGTAAGATTAGTGTTGATAATCATTTTTTATTGAATAATATTCTGACTAAGTGTCGGTACTTATTGATATTAATATTATTATATAATATATTTTTATAAAAAAATATAGCCCAAAATTTGGGGCTATATTTTAGTATGTTTAGTATTTACAAAAATATACTACTCAATTTTTGGTGTACATGCTCTATAAATTCCCCAAACTGGGTCACCCAGCACTAGGCCGTTGATTTTAGTACAGTCTTCTTTTGTTTTTATATCGCTATAAATTATTTCAAGGCTAGCATTATCAGGGCAAATATCAGCACACTGATAAGCCTCTACTAGAGTAAGGCCATTTTCAGCATATTTGCCGAGCACCTTAGGGTAGTTACTTTCGTCAACTTTTTTTGGGTCTACTTTTTTTAAATCTTCTATGGCTACTTTTAATTCAGCGGTACTAATAGCGCTGGCTTTTTTATAAAAAAAATAAGCAGCAGCTAAAATAATAACTAAAGCAATGACGGCTATTATGATTAGTTTAGTTTTTTTCATATTTTTAAATTTTTATTAATTTATACAGCTACTTAAATTATAGCTTAAATAAGTGATCAGGTAAACAAAAAGCCAGCCCTGCGCCGTACGGCGCAGGGCTGGCTTATAATTAGATAGTTTGTATTTATTTAGGCCATTAAAGCTTCAAATTCAGCTTTTTCAATAGTTTCTTTTTCAAGTAGCATGGCTACTATTTTTTCCATTTTATCTTTATTGCTTTTAATAGTAGTTTCGGCAGTTTTTAAAGCAGTTTTAATATAGTGGGAAATTTCTTCGTCAATGATTTCGGCGGTTTTTTCACTATAGTCACGACGTTCATGAATTTCTTTACCTAGGAAAACCATTTCTTCTTTTTCACCAAAGGTTCTTGGCCCAAGTTTTTCGTCCATGCCGTATTGAGTAACTATTTTTCTAGCCATTTGAGTAACTTTTTTCAAATCATTAGAAGCACCGGTGGTTACTTCGTCAAAAAATATTTTTTCAGCTGCATAGCCACCTAATAAGACAGCCATGTTATCAATAAAGTCAGAGTAGCTTTGCATTTTTTTGTCTTCATCAGGTAGGTTGATAGTATAGCCAGCGGCTCGACCACGAGAGATAATAGATATTTTATGAACTGGATCGGAGTGCGGTAAGAGGTGAGAGATTAAAGCACGGCCAGCTTCGTGATAAGCGGTAATTTTCTTTTCTTTTTCAGATAAGATATGGCTTTTTCTCTGACGACCCAACATTACCTGTTCTACAGAATCTAAAACTATTTGGTTATCAATAGTTTTTTGATTATGCTTAGCAGTGTGGATGGCGGCTTCATTAAGTAAGTTAGAAAGATCAGCACCAGAAAAACCAGGAGTACGTTGAGCTAACATTTTTAGATCAACATTAGGATTTAATGGTTTATTTTTAGCATGAATTTTTAAAATAGCTTCTCGATCTTTGACATCCGGTAAATCAATTACCACTTGGCGATCAAAACGTCCTGGGCGCAAGAGAGCTGGGTCTAAGACGTCTGGTCTATTGGTAGCAGCAATAACAATGATATTGGTTTGATTATCAAAGCCATCCATTTCTACTAAGATTTGGTTTAAGGTTTGTTCACGCTCATCGTGAGATCCGCCTAAGCCAGTGCCACGTTGACGACCAACAGCATCGATTTCATCGATAAAGATTAAACAAGGTGCAGCTTTTTTAGCTTTTTTAAATAAATCTCGCACTCTAGAAGCGCCAACACCTACAAACATTTCAACAAATTCAGAGCCAGAAATATGAAAGAAAGGCACCTTAGCTTCACCAGCAACGGCTCTAGCTAGCAAGGTTTTGCCAGTACCAGGAGCGCCTAATAGTAAAACACCTTTAGGTATTTTGGCGCCAACGGCAATGTATTTTTGAGGGTGACGCAAAAAATCTACGATCTCTTTTAAATCTTCTTTGGCTTCATGAGCGCCAGCAACTTCATTAAAAGTAACTTGGCTACCTTGGTTGTTGGCAAGCTTTGCTCCACTTTGACCAAAGGTCATAGCGCGATTATTTACGCCTTGTACTTGGCGCATCATAAACCAGATCACAGCTAAGATAATAAGAACCGGTAATAAAAATGGTAAGATTGTGGACATGAAAATACCAGAGTTTGGTTCGTCACTTACCTTGATATCGACAGCACTTATTTTTTCTGGAGCAACAGTATAATTTTTAAGCAAAGTGCTCAAAGATTCGTTGATTTCTTTTTTAGCAAATTCTTTATCGTTGTTTTTTAGAATAATGTCTAATTTGTTGCCAACGACATTGATTTCTTTAACTTCGTCACTATTAATTTGTTGAACTAATTTAGCTATTGAGACTTCGCTAGTTTTTTTGTTACTAGCATCAAAAAAGCTAAAAATAGCGCCAATCATAACTAAGAGTAAAAAGAAGATGCCTATTTTTTTGAGTATGTTAAACATAGGGATATTAATTATTTATCTTTATTTTAGCATTCTTTAATTAAAAAGAGTAGAGTTTTATTCAGATGCTTTTTCAGTTTCGGTTGGAGCTTCTTTTGGCTCTTCAGCTTTTACTGCTTCAGTCTTAGTTTCGGTTTCAGCTGCTACTTTTTTTTCAGTTTTTTCAGCTTTGGCTTTTAAAGATAAACCTAAACGATGATTTTCTGGTTCAATACTTAAAATATAAAAATCATATTCGTTGCCGGCAGTGATCAAAGCTTCTGGGCTGTTAACTTTTTTATCACTTAATTCAGAAATATGGACTAAACCATGAATATCTTTATCAAGTTCAACAAAAGCGCCAAAAGGATTTACTTTTAAGACCATGCCTTTTACTTTTTGGCCTACTTTATAACGTTCGCTAACTTTGATCCAAGGATCTTTTTGTAGTTTTTTGATAGATAAGGAAACTTTGGTATCTTCAATTTCGATTATTTCTGCTTCTACTGAATCACCAACTTTAATGATATCACGAGGATTATCAATACGTTGCCAAGCTAGTTCAGAAATATGGACTAAGCCTTCTAGATTTTCACCAAATTCTACAAAAGCACCAAAATCAACCACGCCAGTAACTTTGCCGTTGATTTTATCACCTACTTTATATTGAGAAATAGCTTTCTTTTGTTTATCATCCCAAGCAGATTTTTCAGAAACAATTAATTTTTCGTCCTTTTCATTTAAGTCGATAATTTTGGTACGTAAAATTTGATTAACAAAACTTTTCAAGTGACCTAAAATTTTATTTTTATCGCCACCTTCAATGCGAGGGTAATGTTCGATAGTAAGTTGAGAAACTGGTAAAAAGCCGATAACATTACCAATTTTAATCATTAAGCCACCTTTGTTAGCATCAATAACTTTGCTATCAACTACTTTACCTTCTTTATAATATTTTTCTAATTGATCCCAAGCTTTTTTGTGGCCAGCTTCACGGAGGGATAATTCCATGTAGCCATTTTCGTTATCTAAACCAATAACGGTAGCTTGGATTTCGTCGCCGATTTTTAAATTAGAGAATTCACTAGACTCATCGTAAACTTCGCGACCGCGGATAATACCAGTGGTAATACCGGCTAGATCTAAATAAATTTCGTTTTTTGAAACACTAATAATAGTGCCTTCCACTAAATCACCAACTTTAGGAACCTTGATATCAGGGGATTTTTGCAAAAGCAAATCCATAGGATGGTTACTAGGTGTTGGGTTTGGGGTTTGATTGTTTGTCATTTAATAATTAAATGTTAGCCTAGGCTACTTAAATTTGAGCCCAAGCTCCTAAAAATTTGTAAGTTTTTAGGATGTTGATTAATAAAATTAGCTGCCTTAGATTAACATAAACGCTTAAAAAAATCAAGACCTAGCCCAAAAGCTGTTTTTAGCCAAAAATTTAGGTAATTTTTTATAAAAATAGTCATTTTATGGTGCTTTTGCTTATTAATTAATATAAATTATTTTAGATTCTTAAAAATTGACTAATGTTATGCTTAAGGTTAATATATTATGTATAAACGTATAATTATGGATAAAAAAGTAAAAATTTTATTGTCAATATTCTTGATATTAATTTTAGTATCCTTTGCTTGGTTTAAGTTTTTTTATAGGTCTAATAATAAGGTAGCATCTGTTAATGAACAGATGGGCGGTCAAACTAATGAAACAGTTAGTGATCAGAGGCAGACTAATAATTATACAAGAGAGGGCATTGGTCCGAGTTTTTTTAAAAAAAATGGTGAAGTTTTTTTCTATTATCGCGAAAATGATTTTAAAGTAGAAGGTGCAGACGCGGATAGTTTTCAAATTTTAAATGATAGTTTTGCTAAGGATAAAAACCATATCTTTTTTAAATATTTTACCTTAACTGGAGCTGACGAGGCTACTTTTCAAATTTTATATTATGGTTATTCTAAGGATAAGAATCAAGTTTTTTTTAATGAAAAAGCATTGCCCAATGTTAATGCTCAGACTTTTGTAGTGCTCAGTGTTAGTTTTGCTAAAGATAAGAATAAAATTTATTATCATGGTGAGCCAACAATTGTTGATATTAATTCTTATGAGATTGTTAGCGATGAGATAGGGGCTTCTTATATTAAAGATAAAAATAATGTTTATTTTGATAATGAGCTTATGCTCTATGCTGACCCTTCTTCATTTCAAGTTTTAACTGATGGCTATTCTAAGGATAAAAATCGAGTTTATATCTCTGGCAGGACAATGTTAGATTCGTTATTAGACGGTGAATATACTGTAGATGCTCAAACTTTCGTAGTTCTTGGCGATGGTTTTACTAAAGATAAAAACTATGTTTTCCGTTATGCTAAAATATTAGCAGGGGTAAACCCAGATGGTTTTGATATTAATTCCTATTTAAAAAATAATTAAAATTTAAAGTTTTAGGCTGGCTACAATATAATTGTGCGCCTTAAAAAGGCGTACTTTTTTCAGCTAAAATATTTAGTCAAAAATGGCCAATTTTATTAATAAAACAAAGGGTATTTTTAAGCTTTTGGGGTTTGATTTTTGTCTTATTTTATGTTAAACTTAAAGCGTTTTAATAGCTTAAATTAGGAGATTTATTATGGTAATTTCATGGCAAGGTTTTAACTATTTTCGCATTCAAAATAGTCAACAAAGTGTTGTTTTTAATCCTTATAGCTTGGACAATGCTACAAAATATGGCAAAGCTAAAGGTGACATTGTTATTTTTTCTAATGCCAAAGCAGTAGCTGGAACAAAAATAGACGAAGAAGCCTTAGTGGTTTCGGCTCCTGGCGAATATGAGGTTAAGGACATTTTTGTTTATGGTCAGGCTATTAATGGCCAGATTATTTATCTAGTTATTTTTGAAGGTATTAGGATTGCTTTCTTGGGAGAATTTAATCATCAAGAATTAAGTGATAAGGATTTAGAATTAATCGAAGGTGCTGATGTTTTGATTTTGCCAGTTGGTGGTGGTGATTTAACTACAGCAAAAGAGGCAAGTAAAATTATTAGCCAGGTAGAGCCGCGAGCAGTTGTACCTAGTTGCTTTAGCACCAAGGAATTAAAATTCAAAGCCGATAGTGTTGATGCTTTTATCAAAGAATTTGGTGTTAAGGCTGAAACTATGGATAAGTGGAAAATTAGTAAAAAAGATTTACCTCAAGACGATGTTAAATTGATTGTCTTAGAGCCACAACTATGATTTTTTTCAGTCAAAATAAAAATAAAGTTTTTGCTTTAGTTGTTTTAACAATAATATTTACGAGTTTTATTGTTTGGCAATGGTGGCAGTTAAAGCCTTGGGGAGAAAATTCTAGTATTGTAAAAAATAATTTTAATTTGCCAGAAGCCAGCAGCACTAAAGTTGAAATACAAAATAGTTGGGAACTTGGCAAGATACAATTAGAGAATTTAAGTAAGGCCTTGCAAAGGGAACAAAAAGAAGCGGAAATAATGGATCTTACTAAAAAATATTTAAATAATTTATCATCAACAACTGCTAGTACTACTTTAAGTACTACTACGGTTGAATAATTTTTAGAGTAGTTTATGAAAAGTACAAATAAAAAATCAGCAACAGCTATTGAACCAGTAGAAAATGGTGGTCGCATTGAACCTTTGTCCATTGTTGAAGAAATGCAAACTTCCTATCTGGATTATGCTATGAGTGTTATTGTCTCTCGCGCTTTGCCAGACGTTAGAGATGGTTTAAAACCAGTGCATCGTCGCATTTTATATGCTATGTGGACAATTGGTTTGAGACATAGTGCTAAGTTTAGAAAATCAGCTACTGTTGTCGGTGAAGTTTTAGGCAAATATCACCCCCACGGCGATGTGGCAGTTTATGATTCGATGGTGCGTATGGCTCAAGATTTTGCCATGCGCTATCCACTGATCAATGGTCAAGGTAACTTTGGCTCTATGGATGACGATGGTGCTGCGGCTATGCGTTATACAGAGGCTAAACTTCAAGCCATGGCTGAAGAAATGTTGTTTGATATTGATAAAAATACAGTTGACTTTGTACCAAACTATGATGGCTCTCAACAAGAGCCAAAAGTATTGCCAGCTAAATTACCAAATTTATTACTCAATGGCGCTACTGGTATTGCTGTTGGTATGGCTACCAATATTCCACCTCATAATTTGGGGGAACTTATTGATGCTATTAATTTATTAATTGATGAGCCTGATAGTACGGTTGATGATCTTTTGACTTTAGTCAAAGGGCCAGATTTTCCAACTGGCGGTGTAATTTATAATCAAGCTGATATTAAAAATGCTTATGCTACTGGTCGTGGCGGTATTGTGATCAGAGGCGAGGCTGATATTACTGAAACTAAAGCTGGTCAATTTCAGATCATTGTCTCTTCTGTGCCTTATCAGGTAAATAAAGCTACCCTACTTGAAAAGATTGCTCTACTTGTTAAAGATAAAAAAATTGATGGTATTAAAGATTTGCGTGATGAATCAGATAAAGAAGGTGTCAGAATTGTTATAGAACTTAAAAAAGAAGCGTATCCTAAAAAAGTTTTAAACAATTTATACAAATATACTCAATTGCAAGAAACCTTTCATGTCAACATGTTGGCCTTGGTTGACGGTTTGCAACCTAGAGTACTTACTTTAAAAAATATTTTAGAAGAGTATATCAAGCATCGTCAAGTTGTGATTGTGAGACGTACACAATTTGATTTAGATAAAGCTAAAGACCGAGCTCATATTTTAGAAGGTTTGAATATTGCTTTAGACAAAATTGATGCTGTTATTAAAGTTATTCGTGCTTCTAAAGATAAAGAAGTTGCCAAAAATAATTTGATGAGTAAATTCAAATTAAGTGAAAGGCAAGCAGTGGCAATTTTGGAAATGCGTTTACAAAATTTGGCTAATTTAGAAAGATTAAAGATTGAAGCTGAGCTCAAAGAAAAATTAAAGTTGATAAAAGAATTAACAGCTATTTTAAATAGCCGTTCTCGTGTTTTGGATTTGATCAAGGAAGAGCTAGCTGAGATAAAAGATCGTTTTGCTGATGAGCGCCGTACTAAGGTGGTAAAATCAGAAGTAGGTAAAATGAATACTGAAGATTTGATTCCTAATGAGGCAGCAGTAATTGCTATTACTTATGATGGTTATATTAAACGCTTGTCACCAGAAATTTTCAAAACACAAGGCCGTGGTGGCAAAGGTGTTTTAGGTTTAACTACCAAAGAACAGGATGAAGTAGAAATTTTTACTACTACTAATACGCATGCTGATTTAATGTTTTTTACTACTAAAGGTAGAGTCTTTCAGCTTAAGGCTTATGAAGTGCCAGCCATGTCTCGCACTGCCAAAGGACAAAATATAGTTAATTTTTTGCAGTTATCTCCAGAAGAAAAAGTATCAGCTATTCTTTCTAGTCAGGATGTATCAGCCTTTAAATATTTTGTCATGGCCACTCGTTTAGGTGTCATTAAAAAAGTAGCCGTTGATCAATTTGATAATGTGCGCAGATCAGGTCTGATTGCTATCAAACTCAAAGGCGATGATTTATTAAATTGGATTATGCCTTCATCTGGCAAGGATGATATTATGATTGTAACTGCTAATGGTCAGGCTATTAGATTTAAAGAAAAAGAAGTGCGCGATATGGGCAGAAATGCTTCGGGAGTGCGGGCTATACGCTTAAAGAAAAACGACGAAGTAGTTGGCGTTGATTTGATAAATGAAGGTAAGAGTGGCAAAGACGAACAAGTATTAGTAGTAATGAGTCATGGTTTTGGTAAGCGTACTAATTTAAATGCTTATAAAGTCCAAGGCCGTGGTGGTTCTGGTATTAAAACAGCTCAAGTAACTTCTAAAACTGGTCCAGTAGCTGGTGCTAGGATTATTAGCTCACACACAGAAACTCAAGATATTATTATTATCTCTCGTAAAGGTCAAGTAATTCGTTTACCTATAAAATCAGTCAGTGTTTTAGGACGGGCAACTCAAGGCGTAAGGTTAATGCGCTTTAAAGACAATGATGACAAGGTGTCATCGGTTACCTTTATCTAAACAATACAAAATGTCCGAACGTATTATATCCTCAGTAGAGCAAAACACCGATAAGGTGTGGGATTTAACTTTGCGTCCACAAAGCATGGCCGACTATATTGGTCAAAAGCAGGTTAAAGCCAATTTAGAAATTGTGCTAAGTGCTGCCAAAAGTAGGCAAGAGCCTTTGGATCATGTTTTACTTTTTGGGCCACCAGGCTTAGGTAAAACAACTCTTGCTCATATTATTGCCAAAGAAATGGGCGTTGGGATTAAAGTGACTTCCGGACCAGCCATTTCTAAAGCCGGCGACTTAGCTGCTATTATTACCAACTTACAGCAAGGTGATATTTTATTTATTGATGAAATTCATCGTTTGCCAAAAGTAATTGAAGAGGTATTGTATCCAGCGATGGAAGATTTTGCTTTAGATATTATTTTAGGTAAAGGGCCTTCTGCCCAAATCTTGCGTTTGGACTTACCAAAATTTACTTTGATTGGGGCAACGACTAGGTACAATCTTATTTCTTCACCTTTACGTGATCGTTTTGGGGCTACTTTTCGTTTGGATTTTTATAGTCCAGATGAACTTGCAGAAATTATAAAACGCTCGGCTGATATTTTGACAGTGCCAACCACCAAAGAAGCTCGACAAGAAATAGCAGACAGGAGTAGAGCCACGCCGAGGATTGCTAATCGTATTTTAAAACGTGTACGTGATTATGCTCAAGTAAAAAGCGACGGAGCAGTATCTTTGGATCTAACTAAGCAAGCTTTAAATTTAATGGCTATTGATAGCTATGGCTTGGACGAGCTTGATCGTAGACTCTTAAAAATATTAATTGAAAATTTTAATGGTGGGCCAGTAGGTTTAGGTACTTTGGCAGCTGCCTTGCAAGAAGATCCCGGTACAGTAGAAGAGATTTTTGAGCCATACTTAATGCAACTCGGCTTTTTATCACGTACTGCTAAAGGCCGTATTGCCACACCACAAGCCTATAAATATTTGGGTATTGATGTGCCAGAAAATAGATTGTTTTAATAAACATGAAAAGCAAGAGAAAAATTTTTAGTATTATTTTATCAGTCATTATTGTTAGTTTGGTGTTATATTTTTTTACTCCAAGGCTATATTATTTTTTTCAACTAAAAACTGACACAATACCAAATGTTATAATGGGCTCGAATATGGATTATGGCTATATGTATGTTAGGGTCAAAGAAAAAGAATTGCCAGAATCATCTGTTGAGTTAAAAAATTATATAACTTTTAGTGATATAAAAGTTGGAGTACCATTTGTGGGGCAACCAATAGTCCAAGATTACTCTGGAGGCAGAGTGTATATTTTTGATAAGGATCAATCAATCCTAATTTCTAATGCAAAAACAACTAGCCTTTTAGATAAAATACAATCAGCAAATCAAGAATATCCTAAATATGGTGTAGATTTATCAGCCATGTTTGACAAAAAAATTTTAGGTTCAGACATCGAGTTTAAGAAAGCGGTTTATAACGTAGTGCCGAGTGATATTAAATTTTTTATGGGTGAGAAAAAATTAAGAACCATAGAGTGGTCCTTGGAGACTAAAGTTTTTTTAGATGTTTTTTTTAAAGCATCCGGTAAACCACTTGATCAGCCTATGAATATAGTAGTTTTTTATGGAAAAAAATTTAGTGGTTTGCAATACTCTAGTGGTTCAGATATAAAGACAGCCTCCATTGAAATTGATGGCCTACCATTTTTGAGGTTACAAAATGTCACTCAAGCAGAGATTGATGCAGTTATAAATTCAATAGAGATAGTTGAGTAGAATTATTTAAAATATATGCAAACACCAGTAAAAATTAATGAAAATTTAAAAATATGAAAAAAATTTTTATCTTGGTTATAATTTTATTTTTTTTGGGTTTATTTTTTTATTTTGTAAATTTAAAAAAAGAACAAACTGTTGTTTCTAATACTAATACAGTTTTATTTAAAAAAGAAGCAAGCTGGGGGCCATGTTTTCCCGGTAGTATATGTGTCCAAATGATCACTTTATATTATTCTGGTCAGATAGAATGGAGCGGCAAGGTGACAGCAAAAGAGCATCTAGAGCAGGCAACAGTAAATGCAATTGTAGATGCTATCAAAGAGTCTGGAATTATGGAAAAAGCATGCCCAGCGTCTGAGATAATGGATTATGGTGCTATATATACATTTAGCATTGATAACAAAGAAGTTTTAGTAAAATATCCTGGTTGTGAGGCAGATATCAAAAAAATAGAAAAACTACTACCTACTACCCCAATGACAAATAATATTTTAAGTTGTGATGAAATTATTAAAGCTAGCTACAAAGCAATTGATACTATAAATTTTTGTGAACAGAATGTTGATTGTTTGGTGTTTCAAGATTTTAGTCCATTTGGTTGCATCGCTGCTATTAATAAAAATGCTGATCAGAGTCCAATTAAAAAATTGCAAAATGAATTTGAAGATCAGGGTTGTACAGAGCCGCGTTTTGATTGTTATTATCCCAACCCAACGGCAAGTTGCGTGGATAAAAAGTGTGTGATTAATCAGTAGAATAATTTAAAAATATGAGTATTGAAAGACCAAAAACTAGAGAAGAATTAAAACAAGCTGTTTTGGAACAATTTTTGGTTAAATATGAAGAGAATATTAGTTCAGATTCCAGCTTGTATGACGAGGAGGACTTGTCTGTGATTGAAAAATTGCGTCAAGGTGAAAAAATAAGATGGGACGTTCAAGGAGCTGACTTGCTGGCTAAAATTTGCCAAGATTTTCGTTTAACACCAGAAGAAGGCATAGCTTTACGCGTACATATTTTTGAAAATGCGAAAGTGCCGGATTGGTATAACAAAGAGGTAGAATAAAATTATTTTTAATAATATGAAAAAACGTGTATTTTTAATTCATGGTTGGGATGGTTCTCCTGATAAAGCTTGGCGACCTTGGTTAAAACAGAATTTAGAGGCATTAGGTTTTGATGTTTTAGCTTTAGCATTGCCAAATCCAGGAAAGCCAGAATTAAAAACTTGGCTAGAAGAGATAAATAAAAATGTTGGTCGAGTAGATAATCAATGTTATTTTGTTTGTCATAGTTTAGGTAATATTACTATTTTACGTTATTTAGAAAATTTAAACCCCAAAGAAAAAGTCGGTGGCGTAGTAATGGTAGCTGGTTTTTGTTCCAATTTAGGTTATCAAGAGCTTGCCAGCTTTTTTCCGGGGCAAGGGTGGCTAGATTGGGATAAGATAAAAAGCCATTGTAGTAAATTTGTAGCTATTCACTCTGATAACGATCCTTTTGTTTCTACACATTATGGTGAAGAATTTTTTCAACAATATCTTGGTGCTAAATATATTTTAGAGCATAATAAAAAGCATTTTGGTGATAATGATAATATTGTAGAATTACCAATTGCCCTGGATGCAATTTTAGAAATGGCTAAGTAAAATTTTTAGATTATGAGACCCACATTACTCCTGCATGCTTGTTGTGCTCCCTGTTCTATTTATGTATTGCAAAAATTGTCAGCAGATTATCAGGTGACAATTTATTTTTATGATCCTAATATTCATCCCCGCAAAGAATATAATAAACGTCGGGATGAATTAAAACAATATGCCCAAAAATTAAGCCTAGATTTTATTGAAGGTCCTTATGATAGTGCTCGGTGGCTGGAAAAAACAAAAGGTTTAGAAGCAGAGCCAGAAAAAGGTAAGCGTTGTGAAGTTTGTTTTGATATTAGGTTATTTGAGTCTGCTCGCTATGCTAAAGAAAATAAGTTTGAGGTTTGGACTACAGTATTATCAATTAGTCCGCATAAAGACACTAAACAGATAAATGAAGTAGGTGAGCGCATTGCTAATGTTATTGGTTTGCCATTTATTTCAGCTGATTGGAAAAAACAAGATGGTTTTAAAATAGCCTCACAATTATCTAAACAGGCAGGGTTTTATCGACAAGATTATTGTGGCTGTATTTATTCAAAAAAAGCTCGTTATGAACATTAAACTATTTGATTACCATTTACCATCTAAATTGATTGCACAAAATCCGACCAGTCCACGTGATCATTCACGGCTTTTGATTTTAGATAAAAAAACTGGCAAATTGCAGCACAGGCATTTTTTTGATTTATTAGATATTTTAGGCAAAGACGATGTTTTAGTTTTAAACGAGACCAAGGTTTTTCCAGCTAGACTAAGAGCACTTAAAAAAACAGGCGGTAGCCTAGAAATATTTTTATTAAAAAAATTAGCTAAAGATGTTTATCAAGTAATGGTCGGCGGTCGGCGCTTTAAAGTCGGTGATGAAATTAGTTTTGCTAAGAATTTTACTGGTATTTTTACTAAACAGGTTAAAGATAATATTTGGGAGCTTAAGTTTAATATTGCTGGCATTGCTTTAGATAAAAAGATAGAGCAGTATGGACAGACGCCTCTGCCTCCTTATATTAAAATTAAAGATAATAAGTTAGTGCGAGAGCGTTATCAAACCACTTTTGCTAAAAATAGGGGTTCGGTAGCAGCGCCGACCGCCGGTTTGCATTTTACTAAAAATTTACTTTCTAAATTGCAAAAAAAGGGTGTGCAGATTTTTAAAGTTACTTTGCACGTTGGCCTTGGTACTTTTGCGCCAGTCATAGTTCAGGATATTAAGGCTCATCAAATTCATCAGGAGTGGGTAAGTATCGATCCTAAAACAGCTACAGCTTTAAATAGCTTAAAACAGCAAGGTAAAAATATTATTGCCGTTGGCACAACTACTACCCGTGCCTTGGAGGCCATGACTGATAATCGTGGTAATTTGCAGAGTGGCAGTAAATGGGTACAAATTTATATTTATCCAGGTTATAAATATCGTTTTGTTGATGAATTAATCACTAATTTTCATCTGCCTAAAAGCTCTTTACTTTTTATGGTATCGGCTCTTGCTGGGCGCACTAAAATTTTAGCAGCTTATAAAAAAGCTATTAATAAAAAATATCACTTTTTTTCTTTTGGCGATGCCATGTTTATTACTAGAAATCGCTAAAAATAAATCCATCCAGCTACTAGAGAGCAACTGGATGGATTAAAAAACTTCCATGCTTTGTATTTAATTGTAATCTTTTTTAAATCATAAATTACTAGGACAACTAGGTTTTTTTATTTTGTGTCTTTTTTGAGGAGACAATTTTAGTTGTGCTGGCAAATTGATTTAAAATTTTAAATAAGAACTATTAATACTTGTCTATTATAGCATAATTTAAAAAAATCCCCCAGCCATAATTACGACTAGGGGGCGATAATTAACCACGTGGCAAACTAGGGAAATTAAAATCAGCAGGTATGTTAGCTTTAGGACTTAAGAATTTTTGCTTTTCAGCGGGGTCACTTAGAAAAACGATGTCAAAACCAGCCTGGGCGTAAAGTCCATTGATATTTTCTGGGCTAGCAGCCACAATAGTTACTTTCATGCCCAGGCTTTTGGCTTTGATTGCTTGACCAAATAGACTGCCATCTCCCGACATGATAATAACGTGTTTATAAGTACTATTATTGGCCTCTAGACCAATAGCTTTCATACTCATGGCCATGATAATAGCCGAGTCAGCTTCTTCTGGTGCAGGGGCCTCGATATCGTCTATATAAGTTTCAAAGACAAAGATATTAGGGAAGTTGTCCAGAATACGTCGGATAAAAGGCGGTATGCCTTTGGTTAGTCCTTTGCCACTGGCAAAGTGTCCGTAGACATACATTTGGAATGGTCCAAATTTATCTTGCAACCAATAGACTAGGCTAAAGACATTGAGGCGGTGGTCACGGTTGGCTAGATGCAGGGATAAAAAAATATTTTCAGCATCCATAAATATGACGGTGCTAGGCCGATCGTTGTCCATGTCTCCTCCCAGGATTGTAAGAGCTAGGTTGACTTTATTTTCTAGATAATTTAATGATCGTTAGATAGACAGGTCAGTCTATTATTTTTTAGGCTTAATGTCAAGCCGGGCTTATTTAAGGGTTGCGGGGACTGTATTGTCTAGGGGTGGACAGTCAAGGATTATTACATTTTCATCTATATTATTTTTTTGACAATTTTTAAATCTTTCTATATTTTTGAAATATTTTTCAGATAGATAATAATATTTGCCATTTTGCTTTTCTTGAAAACTAGCGTTTTTCATAACACCCCTTTCATCTGCTAGCCAAAATACAGCCAGTATTCTATGGGGGTAGTTATTTATAAAATCTGGCCTAATAACTCGAATGTCATAAACTTTTTTTTCGCTGTATAAAATAAAAGATAATACTTGCCAATTAGTTATAATGATGTCATTTTTTTGAAATCCATTGTTATTACTGTAGGCGAGGGTTTTTCTGATCCAGTCAGTTTTAAAAGCATTTATCTGGTTGTTCATTGCAAAGAATAGTATAAAGTAAAGACTAGATAAAATAATAATTTGGAAAAGTTGATATTTAAAATATTTATTATTACGGCCGAATATTTCATGCAGAATATTAGCCATCATCATCATTATTATTGGTAATAAAGGGATAAATATCCTACTGCTCCAGGATTCGCCCGGTATTAAAAGTGGTATAAAAATAATAAAAATAATTGTAAAAATTGATAAATATTCAGGGATTATTTTTTTTGTTATTGTATTATATTGAGGTAAAAGTTTATTTAATATTTTATAATTAGAATAGATTAGAAAGACAATAATCAACCAAAATAATTTAGCTATTGTTGCTTCATTATTGTCCACATCTTGGCCATTGAGGTGTGTATAAAAGTTTACCCAAAATTTTACTAAAATTAACCAAGGTAAGGTACCAAATAATAGATATAAAAGGTTATATAAAAATAAGCGGTTAATTTTTAAGTATTTGTTTTTTATTAAATCATAGTAGAAAAGAAATATAGCAATTACTAAAAAAGCTATAATATGAATGTGAAATGTTAAGAGTAATGCACTGGTAGTTAAAAATAGAAATCTATTTTTTTTGTTTAATATATATAAATAATTGAAATACAGGGTGAGCAAGCTACTAAAAATTAAAGGAGAATAATATCTAGCTTGTTGGCCATATTCAATTGACCAAAAATCAATGGCAAATAAAAAACAGGCTAGTAGCGATATCTTTTTATTTTTCCATAATTTTTCCGATAATAAAAAGATTAAAATTATTGTCAAAATATAGAATAGTAAAAATGGTAACCTGGCTGATAGCTCTGACCAATTAAATATTTTTAACCAAGGCGCTAAATAATAATAAGTGAACCAGCCTTTATTATTCTCGTATTTTGAGCCTAGATAATTGCTAGAGGCATACCTATATATAGGGTCATTAATGGGGGCTTTGATAGAATCTCCATTTTCATAGATTGGTTCACCTTCAAAATAGGCATTGGGGTAACCATCGTTTATTACCTGCAGAGAGTTAATTACTGTTTCCGCTTCATCGACCCACAAAAGGTCCTTGCCTATATTGATCAATCGTAAACTTAAACCAAATAAAATAATAAGTAATAAAATTATTTTATAATTTTTTTCTAAATTAAATTTAATTTTCATTATTTTTTTATTTTAGCAAACTGCCCATGATGGCGTAGGTGTAGTTTTTCTAATTTGTATTTGATTAGAGTTTTTAATATATCTAGGCCATATTTAATACTCCGTTTTAAGCTGATGCTAGAAGCGTCTTTAAAATAGCTAGTATTTATAGGTATTTCTTGAATTTTAAAATTATTTGCTACTAGTTGCACTATAATTTCTGTGTCAAAAACAAAATCGTCCGAATTTTTTTCTAAGGGTAAGGTTTGGAGAACGTTGCGAGAATAGGCCCTGAAGCCAGAATGGTATTCAGATAATTTAATACCAAGTACAAAATTTTCTATTTTAGTTAAAAAAATATTAGCTAAAAATTTCCATTTAGGCATACCACCATCTAATGCTTCTTGTCTATTTAACATTCGTGATCCAAAAACAGCATCGCATTCGTCGTTGATCAATGGAGCTAACATTTGAGGAACTAATTTAGGATTGTATTGGTGGTCAGGGTGGATCATTATTACAATATCAGCGTCTAGCGCTAGGGCTTCTTTGTAACAGGTTTTTTGGTTAGCGCCATAGCCTTTATTTTCGGCATGTACAAAAACTATGAGACCTAGTTGTTTGGCTATTGAGACGGTTTCATCTTTACTAGCATCATCTACTAAGATGATTTCATCAACTGTGCCTTCTGGTATATCATCTAAGGTAAGCTTTAATGTTTTGGCAGCATTGTAAGCTGGTAAAACAGCAATTATTTTTTTCTTTTCGGCCATGTTTTAGTGGGTGATATTTTAGTTAAATATATTTATTTTTTTGTATAAAGGTAAAAATAGGCCTCAAAATTGCCATAGTTTATTTTTTGTTCAGTATAATTTTTTGCTATATAATCATGAATTATTTTTGTTTGCTGTTCATGATTAGGATTAGTAGCAGGTAGATAGACAATATGTTTTATATTTTTTGTTTGTAAGTCGTTTACAATTTCATATTTTGCTTCTTCACTTAAATAATCTTCAAAAACTATATCATAACGAGTAGGGTTTTCTTTGCTGGCAAAATTATAGTAATAAGCAGCATAGGGGTAAATAAATATTTCTTTTTCCGGAATATCTTTCAGTGTTTCCATGACACTTTTAACTATAGTGCTGGGTACTGGGCCAAAATATACTTGGCCAATATCAGTACTAACTGGGTACCAAGATTTTTTTTGGGTATAAATATCTATCCAGGGGAAGTATAGTAAGATATATTGAATAATTAAAAAAATAGTAATTATTATTTTAGGAAAATATTTGTAAGGGGTATTTATCTTATCTATTAAATAAAAGATTAGTATTAAAGAAAAAGTAGGATAGATATAGGCTAGATGGATAAGATCAAAGCGATACAGACAGGACAAAAATAAGCCCAGGCTGATGGCTAGATATAAAGATATTTGGCGTGGTTTATTTTTAATAAAAATTAATAATAATAAGAAAAGCTGATTAACAATAAATAGATAAAATAAAAAATTTTTAGTTAATTTTATATAACCTAATTTGGGATAATAATAAAGATTGCTAATGATTAAATTTTGCCAGACAGTAGCTAGGCCAGATTTTAGTACAAAGGGGATTATTAATATAAAAAAAGTTAAACCAACACTTAGACAAAAAATGCCGGCTTTTTTAAAAGCCAGCTGCCAAGCACTTTGTTTTTTTTCTTGCCATAGTATCCAAAGGGCCATAATAATAATAACCAGCACTGGTTTGGTGTGTAAAAAAAATGCTCCTAAACCAAGACTGATGCCACTGGTGATTAAATATTTTGTCTTAGGAATGACGATATATTTATTTAACTGCCAAACCGATATTAGTACCATTAAAGTGGCTAGCCAATGAAAGGATAAAATATTATGGGAAGTATGTAGTAAAACAGCAAATAAAAAAGTGGCCAACATTGACCAGGTTTTATTTAAAATCAGACGACTATTTAAATAGATAAATATGCAGATAAACCAGGCAATAAAAATAGTAAGCAAACTAGTTACTAAATAATATTTGCCAAATATAGCCCAAGTGATAGCTAATAGATAGTAGATGCCAGGAGGCACTAAGCTAAAAAAATCTCGGAAAGGAATTTTACCTGATAAAATACGTTCAGCTCCAGCTAGAATAAGGCCTTCGTCGCCCATGTCGCTGGTAGTATTTATTTTGATTAGTACCAGGACGACTAATAGTATTATAAAATAAAAAATAGTGATTAGATTATTTTTTAGTCGCGGGATTTGCATATGAAGACAATGTGTTTATATATATGACGGGGTGAAAAGAAACTATAAGTTTGTTCAATATCAAAGTGTTGTTTGATAATATTTGTTAACTCTTCGGGCTGTCTAATAAAATTACCTTGATCTAAACTATAGAGTAATTTAGCCAGTGGGTTTTTAGGATTTGGTTCTAAGTCAGCAATAATAATTTTATCTTTTGCCAGGGTATTTACATGGGATAAAAGCTGATTGACTTCATCTCCAGCCAGATGATGTAAAAAATTAACTATCAAGACTTTGTCAAAATTTTTTTTAGGAAAATCTATTTTTTGGTAATCTTGGCAAATGTATTGATTGTGCGGGTATTTTTGACGAGCATATTTTAAATAATTATTATTTAAGTCAACGCCATAATACTGCCCAGATATATATTTACTAGCATTAGATGTGCCACAAGCAATATCTAATACTTTTTCATCAGCCTTTATTTGTTTTAGTTCCGGTATTTTTTTAAAAAAATCTCCAGCCCAGAGCCATTGGTTAGCTTGATAAATTTGGGGAGCTTGAAAAATTTTAGTAATAAATTGACTAAGCATTAAGATAGAGATTAATTATTTTTTTTAGTTAATAGACAAACGTATCTTAAGGGTAGAAAAAATAAGGGGATAGCCTTGGCTTGTAAAAGTGTTAGTTTATTGTTGATTGCCTTTTTTAGTAAAACTAAATCAAAAGCATGTAAATGCCACTCTTGCGTTACTGGGATATTTTTAAAGAAAATAGAAAATAGTTTAGTTTTAATTAAAATATTTTTAATAAAGTCTATTTTTTTCTCATTAGGAATAGTCACAATGATTTTAGCATCATTTTTGGCTACTCTAGCAATTTCAGATATTAATTTATCATAATCTAAAACATGTTCAATAACTTCAGAACACAGGATATAATCAAAGAAGTTATCAGGGTAGTCTATATTTAAACCGTCGCCGGTTTTTATTTCAATGACATTTTTTTTGTCAGCTAATTTTTCTTTGGCTCGTTTAATGGCTTCATTAGATATATCCATTAGATATAATGAGCCTTCATTAATTCGGCTTTCAATATAAGCCTCACCACAACCAATTGATAAAAACTTTTGGTCATTATTTAATTTGATAAAGTTTTGAATAGTTTTTAGTCTTTTATTTTCTATCCAACGCACGATTGGGTTAGGGTGCAAATATAATCTTTCATTATTATATTTAACAAACATTTCTTCGTTCCAATCTAAAAATTCTTTGTTATCCATATATTTTAAATTTTATTAAATTATTTATAAACTCCCAAATTGATTTAATTAATTTTACTTTACTTTTGCGACCAATATTACGAGTTTCTACCCAATTAACTGGTATTTCGCAAATTTTTAATTTTGCCTTCTCAACTAAAAAAATGAGTTCAGAATCAAAAAACCATTTATCATCTTTAGTTTTAGCAACAAAATCTTTAATTACTCTTTGATTAAAACCCTTAAAGCCACATTGTAGGTCTGAAGCTTTGGTGCCGACTATTAATTTAGCAAAGAATATATAAGAACGAGAGATAATTTCTCTTAAAACTGATCTTTGTATTTTTGATTGCTTATGAAAACGGGAACCAATAACTAAGTCAAAGTTTTCTTTGTCTAGTTTATTGATTAATAGTGGCAGAGCAGTCAAGTCAGTAGCTAGATCAATATCCATATAAGCGCAGTAGTCAGCTTCAGAATTTAAAAAAGCAGAACGAAGTGCTTGACCTCGGCCTGGCTTGGGTGAATATATATATTTTATGTTAGGATTGGTAGTTAATTTTTTACCAATGGCTGGAGTTTCATCCGTAGAGCCATTATCAGCGATAGTAATTTGCCAAGCATAGTCAGCTAATTCTTTTTGGCAAAAAGTTTGCAAAATATTGATATTTGCTTGCAGAATCTCCTGTTCATTAAAGACTGGGATAACTATATTAAATTTTTTCTTAACTTCCTCTGGCATGGTAAATTATTAGCTTAATTTTACACTGTAAACTGAAAATTTGCCATACCAGCTTTGATTTTTTAATTAAAATGAAAATAGACCCCGCCTATTCCCCGCCATCCGCCATCCGCCAACTGGCGGAGGCGGAGGCGGAGGCGGGTCATGCCGGGGCGAGCACGATGGTTTATTTTTTGAGGTAAGCTTTACTAACGGTAGTTTTTTAAGGAAGTTTAGTTAAAGTGAAAATGGACAGTATCGCCATCTTGGATAAGGTATTCTTTACCTTCCATCCTTAACATGCCTTTTTCTTTTGCAGATACCCAACTGCCACAATTTAATAGATCCTGCAAGTTAATAAATTCGGCTCTAATAAAAACTTTTTCAAAATCAGAGTGGATTACTCCGGCAGATTGAGGAGCTTTGGAGCATTTATTTACGGTACAAGATTTGATTTCCATGGGGCCAGGGGTAATAAAGATGATAAAGGTTAAAAGTTCGAAGCTAGAT
>CAZHLU010000006.1:0-23797 GCA_964533435.1 uncultured Gammaproteobacteria bacterium
GTAATACTTTAGTTTTATCGCAAGCTATAAATTACGCTGTAGAAAATGGAGCAGATATTATTAATTTAAGTTTAGTTGGTAAATCTTTTGATAATAATTTAAAACAGGCAATTGTCAATGCCTATGCCCAAGGAGTAATGATTGTAGCAGCCTCTGGTAATGAAACTAATATTGGTCAAGATTTAGATTTAACACCGAGTTATCCAGTATGTGATTTTGATGAAGTTAATAGGGTTTTAGGAGTGGCAGCTCTTGACCAAGATAAAGTGTTAGCTAATTTTTCTAATTATGGTGAAAAATGTATTGATGTTTCTGCGCCAGGTGTGAATATATATTCTACTATGTATCATGATGATAATGATACTAATTTTGCTAATTATTATCGTGGCGGCTGGTCTGGTACTTCAGTAGCAGCACCTATGGTTAGTGCAACTTTAGCTTTGCTTAAGATGCAATATCCAGATTGGCAGGTAATAAATTATTATAATTTAATTTTAGAAAATACAGACAGCCTACAAGCTAGCAATACTCTTAAATATAAAGATTTAGGAAGAGGTCTTTTGGATGTTGGTAAAACTTTAGAAGCAGCTAATAGATATTATAATCAGGCAATCAAAATAGTTTTAGCACCCCAAACTGGTTTGCAACCAGAAGTTTTGATTATGGATGATAGGGCTAATTTGCAAAAGTCATTTTTAGCTTATGATAAAAAATTTAAAGGCGGCGTAGCTTTGGCTGTTGGTGATGTTGATGGAGACGGTAGCTCAGAGATTGTTACTGCGCCTCAGGCTGGTGGTGGTCCACATGTTAGGATTTTTAATAGCGATGGAGTTTTGAAATATGAATTTTTTGCTTACCCAAATAATGTACAAACAGGTTTAAATTTAGCAGTTGGAGATTTGGATCAAGACGGTAGGGCAGAAATAGTAGTGGCGCCTCAAGTTGGTGGTGGGCCTCATGTTAAAGTATTTAAATATGATGGAGAGTTAAAGTCGCAATTTTTTGCTTATAATGATAAATTTAGAGGCGGTGTTAATTTAAGTATTGGTGATATCAATAATGATGGTCTAGGTGATATTGTAACTGCACCAGTCAGTAACAGTGATCCTCAGCTTAAAGTATTTAGTAATACCGGTTTATTATTGTATTCTTGGTTGGCTTATGATAAAAAATTAGTGCGAGGTATGCAAGTAGCAGTCGGCGATATTGATAATGACAAATGGGTAGATATTATTACTACACCAGCTAAAGGATATCAACCTCAGGTAAAAGTTTTTGATTTTTCTGGAAAATTAAAATCTGATTTTATTGCTTATAGTCGCTATTTAACTGGTGGTATAAAAATTATTGCCCGTGATATTTCAGGAGACACTCAGCCAGAAATTTTAGCTTTACCTAATAAAGGCAATGTTGCTTTGCTTAGAATTTATGATGCTAAAGGTTTAGAAAAAAATAATTTTTATCTACGCAGTCCTTATGATAAAAATGGTTATAATTTAGAAGTTTTGGTTAAATAATATGTTTGTTAGTGTTGTCATACCAGCTTATAATGAAGCTAAATGTATAGTTGCTACCTTAAATAAGGTCAAGGATTTTTTGAAAAATAATTTTGATAATTTTGAAATTATTGTAGTTGATGATAAATCAAGCGATGATACTTTGTCTATTTTAAAACAGCAAAGTGGTTTGCGCTTAATTAGAAATTTAAAAAATCATGGTAAGGGTTATACAGTGGCCAAAGGTATGAAATTTGCTAGAGGCGAGTGGGTATTATTCATGGATGCGGATAGCTCTACTGATATTTCCGAAATTAAAAAATTTTTACCCTATCTTAAAGATTTTGATTTAATCTTAGGCTCTCGAGGATTAGAAGATTCAGAAATTAAAATAAAACAAAAATTTTATAAAGTATTTTTAGGTAAAATTGGTAATCGTTTAATCAGGTTTTTGATAGCGCCTGGTATTAAAGATACGCAATGTGGCTTTAAAATGATTAGTCAAAAATATAAGTTTCTATTTGAAAAATTAACTATTGCTACCTTTGGTTTTGACTTTGAATTATTATGGCTGGCTCGTAAAAATAATTTGAGAATCAAAGAAGTGCCGGTAGTTTGGTTTAATGATTTTGATTCTAAAGTAAAGTGGTATGATTATCCTAAAACTTTATTACAAGTTTTTAAAGTAAGGCTTAATGATAAATTAGGTAAGTATAATTAAAATAAAATATATGACGACTAAAGTCTACATGGAAAATAAAAACATTTTAGTATTAGGAGGAGCTGGTTTTATTGGCTCGCATTTATGTGAAGAGTTAGTAAAAAAAGGAAACAATGTTATTTGTGTGGATAATTTTGTTTCTTCGGACGTTGAAAATATTCGTAGTTTACTTGAATATCCTAATTTTGAATTTATCCGTCACAATGTTGCTCGCCATATAGAGTATGAAACAATTTCAGAATTAAGAAGATTCAAGGTTGATGTACAAGGTTTTCAAGAAATTTATAATTTAGCTTGTCCAACTGCACCTAAAGATTTTTCCAAATTTCCAGTGCAAACTGCTACTGCTAATTCAGTAGCCATGGTTAAAAGCTTAGAACTAGCCAAAAAGCATCAGGCTAAATATCTTTTAGTTTCTTCTTCAGCAGTTTATGGTAACCCACCAGCTGATGGTGAGGCAGTTAAAGAAAATTATCGTGGTTTACTTGATTGGTTAGGACCTAGGGCTTGTTATAATGAGGGTAAGCGTTTTGCCGAAATGATTACCACAGTTTATCGTGACACTTGTAAAGTAGATACTAAGATCGCTAGAGTCTTTAGCGTTTATGGACCAAGAATGTTACAACATAGTGGTCGACAAGTTTCCGATTTTATTAGAGCAGCTGTAGCTGGTGATGAAGTTGTAATTGCTGGTGATAAAAAGTTAACCATGACTTTTTGTTATGTTAAAGATTTGGTAGACGGCTTAATAGCCTTGATGGACTCAGATCTTAAAGATCCTATTAACTTGGGCAATGACAGGCCTTATAGTTTGACGCAAGTTGCAGAACAAATTATTAAGCTTGCTAATTCTAGTTCTAAGATTACCTACTCTGATCCTTATGCTTATGGTAATCAGCCAACTGTTCCGGATATTAGTTTAGCTAAAAATGAGCTTAATTGGTTTCCTTTGATAGATTTAGCGGAAGGTTTGAAAATGGCCATTGATTATTATAAAGCAACAGCTGTATTACGTAAGCCTATTGAAGATCAGGCTTACTCTGAGGTTGACGAACAATAGTTTATGGGGCAAACTAGTTTAAATCAAGCTTATTTATCTTATGCCGCAAATTTACGTAGTTATAGCAGCTTATAACGAAGAGCTCCAAATTGGTGCGGTTTTAGAATCTTTATTAAAAATAAATAAATACAACATTATTGTTGTAAATGATGGATCACAAGATAACACGGCTCAAATTGTCAGTCGTTATCCTGTTATTTTATTGTCGCATCGAATCAATCGGGGACAGGGAGCAGCTTTAGCCACAGGTACGCAATATGCTTTGAGTAAGTCGGCAGATATCATTGTTCATTTTGATGCTGATGGACAATTTTTGGCTCAAGAGATTGAAAAAGTAATAGCGCCAATAATAGCGGGTTCAGCAGACGTAGTTTTTGGTTCAAAATTTTTACAAGCCAATTCTGTACCACTGCTTAAAAAAATATTATTAATTAAACCAGCTATTATTTTTAATAATTTATTTACTGGCATAAAGTTAACAGATGTCCATAATGGTTTTAGAGCTCTTAGTTCTAAAGCAGCTAAAAAAATAAATATTAGACAAGATGCTATGGCTCATGCTAGTGAAATTGTGGCTCAGGTAAAAGAGCAAAAATTATCCTATCAAGAAGTGCCGGTTACTGTAATTTATAAAGAATTTGGTCAGGGTCTAGTTGGTGGGTTAAAAATATTAAGAGATTTATTTATCAAAAAAATAATATCATGAAAATTTTACCAATTTTAGTTAGTATTTTTATTGTGATTGTTATTACTAAGTTAATAAAACAACGTCGCGATAACAAATTATCAAATTTTAGCTTACTGGCTTGGCTAGTTTTATGGTTAGGAGTGCTAGTAGTTTTTTGGCAGCCAGAAATCACTAGTAGAGTAGCTTTTAATCTAGGTGTTAAACGAGGCGCGGATTTAGTTGTTTATTTGTCTATTATTGTTATTTTTTATTTATTGTACAGAATTTTTGTTCATCTTAATAAAATCGAAGAAGCAATTACCAAAGTAGTAAGAGAAGAAGCAATAAAAAATGTAAAAGATGGCCGGACGCGATAAAATTTTTATTATTATTGTTAGTTATAATAGCCAAAAATATTGGTCTGATTTATTACCAACTTTAGCTCAAGAGTCATACGCTGATTTTGATTTAGAAATAGTTATAGTTGATAATAATTCTAGTGATGATAGTGTAACTTATATCAAAGAGCATTATCCACAGTTTACTTTATTTGAGCAAAAAACTAATTTAGGTTTTACAGGTGCTAATAATCTAGCTTATGAATATGCTTTAGCTCAGGGTGCTAAATATATTTATTTATTAAATCCGGACACTAAAATTAATCCTGGGTTTTTAGGTCCTTTGTATGATTTTGCTAAAATGCACCCTTTTGGTAGTTTACAGTCCAAAATAAATTTATGGCCACAAACTGATCATTTAAATAGTAGTGGCAATGCTATTAATTTTTTGGGTTTTGGTTATTGTTTAGATTGGAATAAGCCAGACGATAAAGCTTTGTTAGTAAAAAAAATTGATTATGCTTCAGGGGCTGGTGTTTTTTTGTCCATGGCTGCTTTAAATAAAAAAGGAGGATTATTTGCTCCAAATTTATTTATGTATTTAGAAGATTTAGATTTAGGTTGGTCTTTGAATCTTTTGGGTTTTGATAATTATTTAATACCTGCTAGCCAAATTTATCATAAATATGAATTTAAGCGTAGCATTAAACAAGTTTATTGGTTTGAACATAATCGTTTATGGGTGTATTTGAAAAATTATTCTTTGGCTACCATTATATTATTGACGCCAGCTTATTTAATAATGGAATTGGGTCAGTTATTTTTTGCTATAAAAAATCATTATTTATTAAGTAAACTAAAAGCTTACGCTTGGCTTTTTTCTGTTTCAGAATGGCGTAATTTACTTGCGGCTAGAAAACAAATTCAAAGTTCTAGAATTCGTTCGGATCGACAAGTGGTTAGTAATTTTTCAGGAAAGATATTATTTCAGCCTTTAAATTCTTGGGCTTTGGCTTTAGCAAATTTTGCTTTTAATATATATTGGCAAATAGTTAAATTGATAATTTTTTGGTAAACATGAAAATAGCAGAAGTCATTTCAACTTTTCCTCCTTATCGAGCCGGCATGGGTAATGTTGCTTACTATAATGCCTGGGCTCTTGCTACCTTGGGTCATCAGGTAACTGTTTTTACGCCACTATATCGCAAACTTAATAGTGCTCATATTGATGAATATCCGTTCAAAGTTGAAAGGTTAAAGCCTTGGTTCAAGTATGGTAATGCGGGTATTTTGCCACAGTTATTATGGAAACTTTGGTCTTACGATTTAATTCATTTGCATTATCCATTTTTTGGGGGAGCAGAAATTATTTATGCTTTGGATAAACTCAAAGACACTAAGCTAGTAGTTACTTATCATATGGATGTGGTTGGCAGTGGTTTAGCTTCACGTTTTTTTAAATGGCATACAGCTAATATCTTGCCACGTATTTTAGATCGAGCTGATAAGATTATTGTTACTTCTTGGGATTATGCCAAGCACTCAAGTATCAAAGATCGTCTAGAAGCTGAGCCAGAAAAGTTTGTAGAAATACCTTGCGGGGTCAATCATTTAGTTTTTAAACCAAGATATCGAGATAAAGAAATTTTAGAAAAATATAATTTATATGATAAACAAGTAATATTGTTTGTTGGTGCTTTAGATAAGCCACATTATTTTAAGGGTGTGAATATATTATTACAGGCTATTAGTAGTTTAAATGATTCTGATAATTTTAGAGTGATTATTGCTGGTGATGGTAATTTAAGGCATTCTTACGAAAGTCTGGCTAGTAGCTTGGGTTTAAGTAAAAAAATTATTTTTATAGGTAGTGTTAGTGATAGTTTATTGCCAAAGCTTTATAGTTTAGCTGATATGTTGGTTTTTCCTTCAATCGATAAATCAGAAGCCTTTGGTATTGTGGCCTTAGAAGCTATGGCCTCTGGCACGCCAGTCATTGCTTCGGATTTAGCCGGTGTTCGTTCAGTAGTAGTAAAAAAAGAAACCGGACTTTTAGTAAAACCAGGCAGTGTGCAAAATTTAGCTGATATGATTAAATTGCTACTCAAGAATCCGCGTTTAGCTAGGCAATATGGTACCGCTGGTAGGCAAAGAGTTTTAGATTGTTATACTTGGGAAGATATTGGGCAAAAATTAAATAAAGTTTTATTAAGTATTAAATAATGAAGTTTGTTATTATTTCCAATTTATACCCACCTTTAATTCGGGGAGGTGCTGAGATGGTAGCGGCTCAAGAGGCCGAAGCCTTAAAGGCTGCTTGGCAACACGTAGCCGTGTTTACTACCAAACCCAAACAAATTGATATTGGCGGTTTTAATATTAAAGCTAACAATAAATTGGTTTGGCAAGATGAAGTAAATGGCGTATCAGTTTATCGTTTTACGCCAGTTAATTTATTTTACTATTTAGATGATTATAAATTTCCTGCTCCAGTACGACTACTTTGGCATCTATTTGATATTTTTAATATTTTTTCTTATTTTAAAATAAAGAAATTTTTATTAGCCGAAAAGCCGGACGTAGTTATTACCCATAATTTAATGGGTCTTGGTTTTTTGATTCCTTATTTACTAAGGAAAATGAAGATTAAACATTTTCACACTTTACATGATGTTCAGCTTTATACACCATCGGGTTTAATTTTGAAAAATCAGGAAAATCATTGGCAACACCGATTTTTTAAACTCATTGCTTATCCAGCTTTAATGAAAAAATTATTTGCTTCACCAGCAGTAATAATTTCGCCTTCTCGTTTTCTTTTAAATTTTTATCAAGAACGCGGTTTCTTCCCTAAATCAAAATTAGTACTATTACCTAATCCCAGTCCAGCGCCTATATCTTTTGTAAGACAGTCAAGTCCTAATTTAGAATTATTGTATTTAGGTCAGGTAAATGAAGCTAAAGGTATTTTGAAATTAATCGAAACAATGTCTAAAATTCATTTACCGCATTTGCATTTGCACATTGTGGGCATGGGAGCAGATTTAGCTAAAGCAAAAATTTTAGCCAAAGATGATAAGCGGATTATTTTTCATGGTTGGTTACCACATAAAAAATTAGTACCAATTTTAAGTAAGGTAGATGTAGTAGTTGTGCCTTCTTTGTGTTACGAAAATTCTCCTTTGGTAGTTTATGAGTCATTGAGCTTTGGCTTGCCGGTACTAGCCTCTGATATTGGTGGTGTAGCGGAGTTAATAAAAGAGGGTATAAATGGTTGGTCTTTTCCAGCTGATAATTGGGAAGTTTTGGCTGATAAAATAAATAAACTTTATTCACAACGCGATAAAATTCGTTTGTTAGCACCAGCTTGCCGAGCTAGCGTAGCTCAATTTTCAATCAAAAATTATATTGATCAGATTTTATCTTTAGCTGAAAATGAATAGTAAATATAAAAAATTTTTTGTACCCATAATTTTATTAACATTTTTTTTGTTGTATAGTTTTACTATCTTTTTTAGCTGGTGGCCTCAGTGGTTTGAAGCTAGACATTTGATTTTTAACTGGCCAGACGCTAATGCTAATTATTTTTTTGCTAAACTTTTTGCTAATAATTATCACTTGAGTTATTTAGAGCCCTTAAATACTTTAAGCGACAATTTATTACATAGTCGCAGCATTAATGTTATTGATGCTAAGTTAGTATCAGTAACATTTTTACCTAATATTATTATTTTTGCTCTATTTTATAAAATATTAGGTGCTTTAGGAGTTTTGTTTTTAGTGCCGCTACTGGCTATAATTTCAGCTTATTTCTTTTATCGCATTTTAAAAATTGTTTTTGATGAAAAAATAGCTTTAATTGCCTTATTATTACTTTTACCATTTGCGCCTTGGCTTTATTTTGCTAATTTAGCCATGCTGAGCAATATTTTATTTATCTCTCTTGCTTTAGGCGCTGGTTATTTTTGGGCACTAAAAAAATATTATTTAAGTGTTTTATTTTTAAGCTTAGCTTTGATTTGTCGACCTAGTGAATTTATCTTGATGTTGGTATTTTTTGGTTTTTTGTTTTATTGGCAGAGACTAGAATTAAAAAAATATTTGCCACTTAGCTTATTAATCTTATTTATTTTTGGTGCTAGCTTTTTATTGTTAAATTATTTAGTTTATGGAAATGTTTTTAGTGCTGGCTATTTTAATTTACAAACACAAAATTTACCGACCGAATTTGTTGATAAAAATAACAGTCCTATAGTTTTACTAAAATTATTATTTGCTCCTTTTGGTTTTAATTTTAAATTAATTATTTATAATTTTAGTAAATATTTTGTTAAAATATTTTTACCATATTTGATATTAGCAATTTTAGCTATTATTTATAGTATTAAACGTTCCCAAAATAAAATATTATGGCAACGTTATTTATCGATGGCTTCTTTAGCTTCTTTGTTTTTATTAATTTATTATGCTTCTTGGGATTTAGCAGATCCGCTGGTTAAAAATTTGAATTTAATAAGTAATTCTTATGTTCGTTATTTTTTACCATTATATATTATTTGGTTGCCTTTTGCAGCCCTTGCTATTGCTGATCTTTTTTATAAAAAATATTTAACACAACTTATTATTTCAGCGCTAGCTATTATTTCAATATATACTGCTTTTTGGGTAAAGCCAGACGGCTTATTAGAGCACAGATATTATTTACATTTATATTTTCAACAATTTCAAGAAGTCAAAAATATTGCGCCAGAGCAGGCGATTATTATCTCGGAGCGAGAAGATAAAGTATTTTTTCCTTATTATCGTGTGGTCGTACCTCAAGGTGATTTACCAACTTGGTCTCGAGTAGAAAAAATTATTAGCCAGGCGCCAGTTTATTATTTTACTAATAAGAGTGCTGAAGATTTGGCAAAGGAACAAATTTATGCTAAAGCTAATAATCTAGAGTTTGTAAATCCTATGGAAATTAGTGGTGATTTCAGGCTCTATCAAGTTAAATTAAAAAATTAACAAGAATAAAAATATGGATTGCATTTTTTGTAAAATTATAAAAAAAGAAATACCAGCAAAAATTATTTATGAAGATGATAAATTTTTATCTTTTTTAGATATTGAACCAAATACAGAAGGTCATGCTTTAGTAATTTCCAAAGATCATGTGGAGAATTTTTCCAGCTTATCGGCCCAAGCTGCAGCTGAGTTAATTCAAGCAGTGCATAAAATTGCTCCGCAGTTAGCAAGGATTTTAGGAGCGGATGGATATAATTTGGCCATTAATAATGGTCGAGCCGCTGGTCAATTAGTTGATCATGCGCATTGGCATATTATTCCTCGTTATGTAGGTGATAATTTAGTTCATTGGCCACACAGTCAAGCTGCTAAAGAAAAATTAGATCTTACTTTTACTAAAATAGAAGGGCAAATAAAATAAATGAAAGGTATTATTTTAGCCGGAGGAGCGGGTACTAGGCTTTATCCTTTGACCAAAATTACTAGTAAACAATTATTGCCGATTTATGATCGGCCGATGATTTATTATCCTTTACAAACCTTACTTGATGCAGGTATTAAAGACATTTTACTGATTTCTGATCCAGTGAATATTGGTAATTTTGTTAGACTATTAGGTAGTGGCAAAGAATTTAATTGTAAAATAACTTATGAAATTCAAGATAAACCAGAGGGTTTAGCGCAGGCGTTTTTAATTGGCGAAAATTTTATTGGCCAAGATAAAGTTACTATGATTTTGGGCGATAATTTATTTATTGGCAATAAAGATTTTTTACGTGAGGCAATAGCTAATTTTAATGATGGTGCTAGAATATTTGTTAAACAGGTTTCTGATCCACAGCGTTTTGGTGTAGCCGAATTTGATAGTCAACAAAAAGTGATTAGCATTGTCGAAAAACCAAAAGAACCCAAAAGTGATTATGCAGTTACTGGTTTGTATATTTATGATAATACTGTCATTAATAAAGTTAAAAATTTAAAGCCTTCAGCTAGAGCTGAGTTAGAAATTACCGATCTTAATAATATGTATCTACAAACTGGGAAGTTAAAAGTTGACATTTATCCTGGTCATTGGTTAGATACGGGTACTTTTGATTCATTGCTAGCTGCTAGTAATTTAGTTGCTAAAAATAAAACAAATGGATAAATTAGAAAAAATTTTAGATAGTATTAGACCAGCTTTAGTGCGCGATGGTGGCAATCTAAAGTTAGTATCATATAATAAAAAACAAGGATTGGTCACAATCGCCTTAACCGGTGCTTGTGCTCATTGTCAGGCAGCTGACATTACCTTTAAATATTTGATTGAACAGGAAATCAAAAGCCAAATGCCAGAGGTCAAAGAGGTGCGTTTAGCTTAATATTGACTTTTTTTGCTTTTTATTTTGTAGTATTGGGTAAAAAGCCAATATTTTTGATTTTTAACTTAAAATATGTTAAACTAAAGTTTAGTTTTATGCAGTTTTTTAGTTTTAAAAAAATAACAGAGCTATACAAACATCGTTGGTCGGCCGTGTTAATCAATATTTGGTTACTAGCAGTCTTAATGAGTGTTTTTATTTTTTGGAAAAAAGACATAGTCAAAACAGACTTGGCAGCTTTGCATTATAATATTTATTCGGGGATCAATTTACTTGGTCCTTGGCAATGGCTCTGGGCTTTGCCAATAATTTTATTTTTAGTTTCAATAATTAATATCATTATTGCTAGTCAGTTGGTTCATAAGTATCGCATTTGGGTTTATTGGTTATTACTTGCTAATTTATTAAATCAACTAATAATGTTGATTTATCTATATAATATTTTAAATTTTAACCGTCATGCCTGATCAAGCTATTATTAAAATTTTTGTTTTAACTACAATTGCCTTTTTTGTAGCCTTTTTTTTAACACCCCTTTGGACTCATGTATTATATAAATATCGTTTGGGTAAAAGTATTCGCGATGATGGACAGACGCCAGTTTTTTCCCAGTTGCACAAAAATAAAGCAGGTACCCCTACTATGGGTGGTGTTCTTATTTGGTTGACAGTGGTAATTTTAGCTTTGTTTTTTTGGACTTTGGCTAGTTTTTGGCCTGATTCACTTTTGGGACATCTGAATTTTGTTACTCGTTCTGATACTTATTTACCACTAGCAGCTTTAGTTGCCTCAGCTTTAATTGGTTTAATGGATGATTGGTTTAATATTAATCGCCAAGGTGGTGGTAAGGGTGGCGGTTTAACTATCAAACACCGTTTAATTATGTATATGGCAGTAGCTTTGGTTGGTGCTTGGTGGTTTTATTTTAAATTAGAGTGGGATGTCATTCGTTTACCTTTTTATGGGGCATACAATATGGGGTGGTGGTTTATTCCCATGTTTATTTTTATTTTAGTGGCTACTTCTTTTTCCATTAATGAAACAGATGGTTTAGATGGTTTGGCTGCAGGTGTTATGCTGACTGCTTTTGCTGCTTACGGCACCATTGCTTTTATGCAGGCTAATTATAATTTAGCGGCTTTTTGTGGAGCAATTTCTGGGGCTTTACTTGCTTTTTTATGGTTTAATATTCATCCAGCTCGTTTTTTTATGGGGGATACAGGTGCTATGTCTTTAGGCATTTCTTTGGGCATTGTTGCAATGTTGACCAGCTATCCTTTGTTGTTGCCTTTAATTGTTTTTGTGCCTTTACTTGAATCTTTATCAGTAATTATTCAATTGCTTTCTAAAAAATTTAGACACAAAAAAGTTTTTTTATCAGCACCCTTACATCATCATTTTGAAGCCAAGGGTTGGCCAGAAACTAAAGTAGTAATGCGCCTTTGGATTGTGTCGGCAGTTTTTGCAGTTGGTGGTCTAATACTGGCTATGATTGATTTACGTTTATGGTAAAAGCTTTTAAAAATAAAAAAGTATTATTGATGGGCTTAGGTTTGCACGGTGGTGCACTAGCTGTTGCCACTTGGCTTCTTAAGCAAGGTGCAGATCTGACGATTACTGACGTTAAGACAGAAGAGCAGCTTAAAAGTAGTTTGCAAAAATTATCCGCCTTTGGTGGGAAAAAACTAAAAGAGAAAATTAAGTTTTCTTTAGGTGGTCATCGTTTAGGTGATTTTATCGAACAGGATTTAATTATTCAAAATCCAGGCGTGCCTAAAGACTCGGTTTATTTAAATATTGCTAGACAATTAAACATCCCGATTGTTAATGAAGCCGTGATGTTTTTTGGCTTATATCCAGGTAAAAAAGTAGCTGTTACTGGTACGCGGGGCAAATCAACTACTGCTACCTTAATTCATCAATTACTCAAAACAGAAATAAAAAATAATGTTTTGGCTGGTAATATTGCTACTACGCCAATGTTTTCCGTTTTAGATAAAATAAAAAAAGATGCCTGGCCAGTGCTTGAGCTTTCTAGTTGGCAACTAGAGAACCTAGATGAATATAAACAATCACCGGAAATAGCAATAGTTACTAATGTTTTAGTAGATCATTTGAATCGTTATAAAAATTTTAATGAATATGCTAAAGCTAAATTTGCTATTACTAAATGGCAAACTAAAAATGATAGTGTAATTTTAAATTATGATAATAAAGTTACCAGGGCTATGGCTAAAAAAACTCAAGCCAAAGTTTATTGGTTTTCTTTAAATAAAAAAGTAATAAGAGGTGCCTATGTCTTTGCTGGTGATATTTATTTTACTGACGGTAAAAAATTAGAAAAAATAATGCCACTTAATCAGTTGGCTATTTTAGGTGAACATAATTTAGCTAATGTACTGGCAGCGCTGATAGTTGCTAAGCTACTAAATATTGATAACAAAAACATTATCAAAGTTTTAAAAAGTTTTTCGGGCATTGATTATCGTTTGCAATACAAAGGTATTGTTAAGGGTAGGGCAGTGTATAATGATTCAACTGCCACTACACCAGATGCAACTCAGGCTGCTATTAAAGCACTCTTACCCAAAAAAATACTTTTAATTGCTGGTGGTCAAGATAAAGTTTTAGATTACAAAGATTTAGCAAAACTTATTAAAGCAAAAGTATCATATCTTATCTTGTTATCAGGTACTGGTAGTGACAAATTAATACAAGAACTTAAAAAAATAAATTTTCCAAGCACTAAATTAAAGGCAAATGTTCCATCTTTAGATGCAGCTTGGAAGCTAGCTTTAAAATATAAAAACACTGATTGTATTTTATTTTCACCAGCAGCTGCTAGTTTTAATATGTTTTTGCATGAGTTTGATCGAGCCAAGCAATTTAATAAATTAGTAAATGATTTCCAGAAGAAATAAAAGTTTTTTAACTTGGTTTTTGCAACCATTTCAAGCCAAGCGTGGCGAGGGGCATCAGCCAGATTTAATAATGTTGGCTATTGTTGCTATTTTATTATTTTTAGGTTTGCTTTTTTTATCTTCAGCTTCCTCAACCAGCGCTTTTTATCGTTATCATGATACTTATCGTTTTGTAAAACAACAAATTACTCATGGTTTATTGCCAGGTTTGTTACTTTTTTATTTAGCCTTGCGTACTGATTATCAAATTTTTAAAAAGTTTTATAGATTTTTTTTAATTTTTTCTTTGATTTTGTTATCTTTAGTTTTTATAACTAATTTAAACAATAATTACGGCTCAGCACAATCCTGGATAGTTTTAGGTGGCGCTTCTTTTCAGCCCAGTGAATTAGTAAAACTTTGTTATATTATTTATTTAGCGGGTTGGTTGGAAGCAAAACAAGAAGACATAGTTTCTTGGAGTAAGGGTACTATTCCATTTTTGGTAATTTTAGGAATAATTGCCGTGTTGTTGATGAAGCAGCCAGACTTTGGCACTTTAAGTATTGTTCTAGCTATTGCTCTTAGTATGTATTTTGTAGCTGGTGCTCAAATTAAACATTTGGCTTATATTATTAGTGCAGGTATTGTCGGTTTTGTGGTGATGATCAAAGCTGCTCCGTATCGCATGAATAGAATTATTGCTTGGTGGAATCCAGATATTGACCCGAGGGGCATTAGTTGGCAATTAAAGCAATCTTTAATCGCTATTGGCTCAGGAGGTTGGTTTGGTGTTGGTTTGGGCTTATCAAAGCAAAAGTCTTATGTGCCCATGCCGGCCAATGATTCCATCTTTGCTATTATTGCTGAAGAAATTGGTTTTGTTTTTGCGGTGGCTTTGATTTTTATATTTGCAGCTTTACTTTGGCGAGGTTTATTAATAGTTAAAAATGCACCTGATAATTTTGCCCGTTTTGTAGCTTTAGGTATTGTAGTTTGGTTAGTGGCTCAGATTTTAGTTAATATTGCAGGCATGATGCAGCTTTTGCCTTTGACAGGACTACCTTTGCCTTTTATTTCTTTAGGAGGTAGCAATTTGACTGTGACCTTGCTAGCAATCGGTATTTTAGCTAATATATCTAGATTTACTACTAGATAAATATGTCCCAAGATTTACGCATTATTTTAAGTGGTGGTGGAACTTTAGGCTCAGTTAGCCCTTTGCTTGCAATTGCTGAAAAATTGCCGGCTAAATATTTATTTGTGGGTACAGAAATAGGTCCAGAGAGAAAAGTAGTTGAGACTTATAATATAGAATTTCGTACTATTACGTCTGGTAAATTGAGACGTTATTTTGATTGGCAAAATTTTAAAGATATTTTTAAAATAAAAATAGGTATTTATCAGAGTTTAAAAATTATCAATGAATTTAAACCAGATATTATTTTAACAGCCGGTAGTTTTGTTTGTGTGCCTATGGCAGTGGCTGCTAAATTAAAAGGTATACCAGTAATTGTTCATCAACAAGATTTGACCTTGGGTTTAGCCAATAAAATCATGGCACCACTGGCAAAAAAAATTACCGTTACTTTTCCAGAGCAATTAAAGTTTTTTCCACAAAATAAAACAGTCTTGACTGGCAATCCAGTTCGTAGTATGCCGATTAAAAATGTTGAACAGCCAATAGTATTGATTACGGGCGGGGGGCTAGGGGCTAGAGCATTAAATGATTTTATTAAACCATTTATTCCGCAACTGCTAGAAAAATATCAAGTACATCACATTTTAGGTGAGGCTAATTGGGATCAGCGTTTAGAGCTTAGTGGCTACACTGCTTATCGTCTAGCTACCAAAGAAATGAATGATTTATTAAATCGAGCCGATATTATTATTTCGCGGGCTGGTATGTCTTTGATTTCGGAAGCGGCCAGTCTTAAAAAAGCTTTGGTACTAGTGCCAATTCCTAATACTCATCAAGAAAAAAATGCCGAGTTTTTTGCTAAGCACAATGCCGCTTGCTATGTTCCCCAGGGCAATCATCAAATTATGGATCGGTATTTGTATAAATTGATTAATCACGATCCTTGGCGCATTGCCTTGGGTGAAAATCTATATAAATTGTATCCAGAAAATGCCGCAGCAAATTATCAGGTTTTAATTAAAGAAATTACAAAGTAGTATTATGTCAAAAAATTACTGTACTTTATATATTGCTCGTCATGGTCAGACAGAATGGAACGCTAAAGGCATCTTAATGGGTCAAAAAGACTCGCCGTTGACTGACTTGGGTATTCAACAAGCGCAAGATCTAGCTAGAGAATTATCAAAAATTAATTTTGATGCTATTTATTCTTCGGATTTATTAAGGGCCAAACGTACAGCGGACATTGTTAAATTAGAAAGAGATTTAGCAATCCAAACTACCAAAGTTTTAAGGGAACGTTTTTATGGGTCTTATGATGGTAGACCTAACCAAGATTATGTCGAGGCTAGGGATAGGTTGGTTACTAAATTAAAAATTTTTACCGAGGCCGAAAAGAAGGCATTAAAAGTAGACCCAAGCGCCGAAAGTGTTGATGAATTATTAGCGAGGTTTATTACTTTTTTAAGAGAAGTGTCAGTTGCTAATTTAAATAAAAAGGTATTAATTGTAACTCATGGTGGAGCAATGCGAAATTTTTTAATTCATTCAGCTTGGGCTAAAGATGAAGAATTGCCGCCTTATTCTTTGAGTAATTGTGCCTACTTAATAGTGGAGAGTGACGGCGTTGATTTTTTTATTAAAAAAACAGTAGGGGTAAATAAAAAATAAAACAATGAACCTAGATTTAACAAAAATCAATAAAGTTTATTTGTCCGGCATTGGTGGCATTGGTTTGTCATCTTTGGCTTATTATTTTTTACAATTAGAAAAAAAAGTTTTAGGCTCTGATTTGCAAAAATCAGTTGTTACTAAAAAATTAGAAGATAAAGGCGTTTTGATAAATTATAAACAAAAGGCTAGTAATATTACGCCTGATATAGATTTATTAGTTTATAGTTCAGCCTTGCCTTTAGATCATTTAGAATTAGTAAAAGCCAGAAAATTAAAAATTCCAGTATTAAGTTATTTTGAATTCTTAGGATTTTTAAGTAAAAAACATAAAACCATTGCTATTGCCGGTACTAATGGCAAAACTACGACTACGGCCATGTTGGGTCTGATTATGGAAAAAGCTGGCCTTGATCCAACGGTTATTGTTGGTAGTTTAGTACCACAGTGGGGTAGTAATTTTCGTTTTGGTAAATCAGATTGGCTAGTAGTAGAGGCTTGTGAGTGGCAAGCGCACATGTTAGAAATTAATCCACAAATGATAGTTTTAACTAATGTAGCCGAAGATCATCTTGATTATTTTAAGGATTTAGCTGATATCAAAAAGCATTTCCAGGAATTTATTAATAAATTACCAGCTGATGGGATTTTATTTAAAAATGCCGATGATAAAAATAGCACTAAATTAAATTTTGCCGGTAAGCAAGAGCAATTTGGTACTGCTATCAAAGCTGATTATCGTTTTTCTAAAATAAAATTAGTAGAACAAAAACAAAAATTTAGTGTTGAAAATGAAAAAAAGAAAATGGATTTTGTTTTAGCTATTCCTGGTCTTTATAATATTTATAATGCCAGCGCAGCTATTGCTGTTGCTAAAACCATTGGTATTAACGAACATCAGATTTGGAATGCTTTAAATGAGTTTAATAGTACTTGGCGCCGTTTTGAGCGCGTAGGCAGGTGGAAAAATAATTTGGTGATTTCAGATTATGCTCATCATCCAGATGCCATCGCTGGTTTGCTAAAAGCCGCTCATGATTTTTATCCTGATAAAAAGATTATTGCTATTTTTCAACCGCATCATCATAATCGTACTAAAACATTATTAAATGAATTTGCTCAAAGTCTGAGTTTGGCTGATCAAAGTTTAATTGCTGACATTTATCAAGTCAGAGGGCGAGAGGATAGTATGCATGATCAGGTTTCAAGTCAAGATTTAGTAAAGCTAATACCCAAAGATAAAGTTATTTATACACCTAAATTTGTGGATATTAAAAAGACTTTAAGACAAATCAATCCAGTTGATAGTGTCTTGATCTTTATTGGTGCAGGGGATATTGATAGTTTGGCTAGAGAATTAACAAAATAATTATGTTAAATATAAAAGAACAAGTATTACTTAAAGATTACACTACTTTTAAAATTGGTGGTCCGGCGGATTATTTTGTGGTTGTAAAAAATTTAGAAGAGTTAAAAGAAGCCATTGCCTTTGCCCAGAGAAGAAAGCTGGCTATTTTGGCTCTTGGCGGAGGTACAAATATTTTAATTAGCGATGCTGGTTTTCGAGGCTTGGTTATTAAGCTTGATTTGCAAGAATTATATTTTATTGATCAAGAGTTGGCAGTTGGGGCTGGGGTAGCTGTGGCTTATTTGTTAAATAAATCACTAGAGCAAGGCTTAGTCGGTTTAGAATTTTTAGCTGGTATACCAGGCACAGTTGGCGGCGCTATTCGTGGTAATGCTGGCACCTATGGTTTAGCTATGTCCGATGTAGTAACAGAAATTACTTATCTTGATGAAAATTATCAAGTACAGACTTGTCGAGGTGCAGATTGTCATTTTGCTTATAGACATAGCATTTTTAAAGAGATAAAAGCCATTATCGTTGTTGCCAAGTTAAAGTTAGTAAAAGGTGATGTAGCTGCTGCTAGGCAGATGGTTAAAGAACGCTTGCAATATAGGCAAGATACTCAGCCTAATGAGCCATCAGCTGGCTGTATTTTTAAGAATATTGAGTTTAAAGAAGTTGATTTAGAAAAATTAAAGGCTTTGGGTGTAGAAGTAGAAAAATTTGCTAAACATCAAAAAATCCCTACTTCTTATCTAATAGAAAGAGCTGACTTAAAAGGTCGTACTATTGGCGGTGCACAAGTATCTACTAAGCATGCTAATTATATTGTAAACACTGGTGATGCGACTGCTGAACAGGTAATAATGCTACTTAGTTTTATTAAGCAACAGATTAGAGATAAATATGGCGTACAATTGCAAGAAGAGGTGCAATTTATAGCCTAAAAATAAATGGCCAGAATCAGCTAAATTTTAATATTTTTTAGCTAATATTAGCCTAAACTTTACAAAATCAAAATTTTGAGCTATAATTATTGACAAAAGTAAAAAAATCTGTATAATATAGGGGCGTTTATTAAAATAAGTATTAAAAATTTCAAATATTAAAAGTAATTCGCTTATATAATATTCATTATTATATAATGGATTAATTTTTTTGTTAGCAAGATGTCAGATAACCAACCTAAAGATAATAAAAAAGGTTTCTTGGAAGTAGAGGGCGAAGTCATTGAGCTCTTACCCAATGCCACTTTTAAAGTTAATTTAAGTAGTGGTCATGAAATTTTAGCCCATTTGTCTGGCAAAATGCGCATGTTTAAAATCAGAATCCTACCCGGAGACAAAGTCTTAGTGGAGATGAGTCCTTATGACTTAACTAAAGGTAGAATTACTTATCGAAGATAATTTAATTATAATAATTTTCAAAAGGATGAAAGTTCGATCATCTGTCAAAAAAATTTGTAAAGATTGTAAAATTATAAGGCGAGAAAATCGCGTTTATTGTATTTGTAAAAATCCAAAACATAAACAAAGACAAGGTTAAGATCAGTTAAGATTTTATTAAAATTATGGCTAGAATTGCCGGTGTAAATTTACCAAATGAAAAAAGAGTCGAAATCGCTTTGACTTATATTTATGGTATTGCTTTAACTAGTTCCCAAAAGATTTTGGCTAGTTTAAAAATTGATCCAAATATTAGGGTCAAAAATTTAAGCGAAGAGCAAGTTAATACCTTACGTCAAAAAATTGAAAAAGACTATAAAGTAGAAGGCGAATTACGTCGTGAACGTATTACCAATATCAAGCGTTTAAGAGAAATTAAATGTTATCGTGGTATTCGTCACACTAAAGGTTTGCCAGTTCGCGGTCAAAGAACTAAAACTAATACCCGCACTGTTCGTGGTAACAAACGTATTACTATGGGTAGTGGCCGTGCTCCAGCCGCACAAAAGACCTAATTTTGTTAAATTTTTTATTAATCTATGAAAGCAGTTAAATCCAAAAAGAAAGTTAAGAAGCTAGTAAAAAAGGGTCAGGCCCATATTCAAGCTACTTATAATAATACCATTGTTACCTTATCTGATGCTCAAGGTAATGTTTTAGCTTGGTCTTCTGCGGGCTTAAATGGTTTTAAAGGACCAAAAAAAGCTACGCCTTATGCCGCTGGTATTATTGTCAGAAGTGCTATTGAAAAAGTTAAAGATTATGGTTTGACTGATGTTGATGTTTTTGTAACTGGCGTTGGCGCTGGCAGAGAGGCTGCTATTCGTGCTTTACATAGCCATGGTTTAGCCGTGCATTCTATTAAAGATATGACGCCAATTCCGCACAACGGTTGCCGTCCTAAAAAGACTAGACGAGTATAATACTAATTTATGGGTAGAAATCTAAAACCAAGACATAAAGCCAGTCGCCGCTTTGGTGAAAATGTGGCTGATACTATCAAATCACCTAAGCGGAATTATCCAGCTGGTGTTCATGGTCCTAAAAAAGCTTTTAAGAAAGTTTCTGAATACGGTAAACAACTTTTAGAAAAGCAAAAAGCCAAAGTAATCTACGGCTTATTAGAAAAACAATTTGTTGTTACTTTCAATCGGGCTCAAAAAATGCCAGGCGATGTTGGTGAAAACCTACTTATTAGCTTGGAATCTCGTTTAGACAACGTGATTTATCGAGCTGGACTTGCTCAAACTAGACGTTTAGCTAGACAGTTAGTTAGTCATGCCCATTTTACTATCAATGGTCAAGTTGTAAATATTCCTTCTTATTCTGTAAAACCAGGACAAGTAATCAAGATCAAAGAAAATAAACTTAAAAAAGGTTATTGGAAAACCATTGAAGAGAAAATGGAAAAAATTGAAAGTGCTGGTTGGTTGACCTTGGATAAGAAAAATATGTCTATTTTGGTAAACAGCTTACCTAATAAATCTGATTTACCGCAAAACATTGCTACTAACTTAATCGTAGACTTTTACTCACGTTAATTTTAAAACCGGCTTGACCGGATAAATAAAAATTTACTACAAAAAACATGTCGCTAATTACATTACCAGAAAAAATTGAAATCAAGGATCAAGGCGATAATCGTTATCAAGCGATTATTGGACCTTGCTATCCTGGTTTTGGTGTAACCTTAGGTAATTCTCTTCGTCGGGTGCTTTTGTCTTCTTTGCCTGGCGCAGCAGTGACGGCCTTTAAGATTGAAGGCGCTCAGCATGAATTTGACTCAGTTGATCACGTCAAAGAAGACTTAGTCGAAATAATGCTGAACTTGAAAAAGTTGCGTTTAAAATTATTTGGTGATGAACCAGTAGTATTAAACATTGAAGCTAAAGGTGAAAAAGTAGTAACTGCCGCTGATATCAAAAAGAATTCAGCAGTAGAAATTATGAACAAGGATTTGGTCATTGCCAATCTAACTGACAAGAATGCTAAATTCAATGTTGAGATTACAGTTGATAGAGGCATTGGTTATGTGACCGTTGAACAACGTGGTGATAAAGCTAAATTGCCTATTGGCACTGTAGCAATTGACTCTAGCTTTTCGCCGGTATTAAATGTTGGTTTTGATATTGTTAATGTTCGTGTTGGTGAAATGACCAATTATGAGCAATTAACCATGGATATTTTAACCGATGGTACTGTTGATGGTACTCAGGCTATAGTTCAAGGTGCCGGTATCTTAGCTGAACATTTTCAATTTTTAGCAAATAATGAAGTCGAAACTGCAGAAGCAGAGGATGACGAAGAATATGAAGCTGTAGAAGAAGCAGAAGAAGAACCAGTAGCACCTAAGAAAAAAGCTACTCGGGCTAAGAAAACTAAGTAAGGAAAAATAATTTTTGATTGTATATGCGACACCGTAAAGTAAATAAAAAATTAAGACGCGAATCTGGACCAAGAAGAGCTTTGTTGGATAATTTAGCTACTTCCATTATTTTGTATGAAAAAGTAGTTACCACTGAGGTCAAAGCCAAAGCTATTAAACCAATAGTAGAGCGTTTGATTACTCGTGGTAAAGTAAAATCAGTCCACAATAAGCAACAACTGGCTAGAGTTTTGCATGATAAAAAAGCTGTGCAAAAAACTTTAGATGTTTTAGGTCCTAGATATAAAGATCGTAAAGGTGGTTATTGTCGCATTATTAAAATTTCCCAACGTCAAGGTGACGGTGCTTTAATGGCTCAGATTGAATTGGTTTAATTAAATTTATATGATTGAGAGAAAAGTACATAAAATTGATGCTACTGACAAAATTGCTGGAAGACTTGCTTCCCGTATTGCTATTTTGTTGACTGGCAAACATAAAGCTAGTTTTGAACGTCATTTAGATTGTGGTGATTTTGTAGAAGTGACTAACGTAAAAGCTATTAAATTTTCTGGTAACAAAGCTAGTACCAAGGTTTATTATCGTCATAGTCAACATCCAGGTGGTTTACATAAAACTGCTGTTAAAGATTTATTAAAAACTAACCCAGCCGCAGTTTTGCGTAAAACTGTTTATAATATGTTACCTAAAAATAGATTGCGTCTGAAGATGTTAAAAAGATTAAATATTAGCTAGATATGGTAAAAACTGATAATAAAAATTTTATTCCTAGTGTTGGCAAGCGTAAGTCGGCTATTGCTCGTGTTCGTATTTTGCATGATAAAGTTAATGATACTAAAATAACCATTAACGGCAAAGATTATAAGGAATACTTTAACTATTTTGAATGGCAAGATTTATTACTAAAGCCTTTAAAAGCTGTTGGTAAAGAAAAAATAGCTATTTCAATCATGGTTAAAGGTGGCGGTTCTCGCGGACAACTTGATGCTATTAAACATGGTATTGCTAGAGCTTTACTCATCATGGATGAAAATTTTAGAGCTACTCTTCGTAAAGAAGGGCTTTTGACTCGAGACTCTCGTATCAAAGAAAGAAAGAAACCAGGTTTAAAGAAAGCTCGTCGTGCACCACAGTGGAGCAAGCGTTAAAAAATTTGATTTATTTAATAAAAACCCCTTATTTTTTGGGGTTTTTTGCTTTTCAAGGCTTAATTCTTTTGCTATAATAAAGTTATGGTAACTGCTCAAAAAATCACTTCCAATACCACTTGGTACTTACTGGCCTTAGTATTACAAAAGCTAATGTCTTTTGTTTATTTTACTTTGCTAGCAAGACACTTGGGGGCAGAGTTTTTGGGGCAATATTATTTTGCTATTTCTTTTGCTACTATGTTTTCGGTGGCTATGGATTTTGGTTTATCAACTGTCTTGATCAGAGAAGTGGCTAAAAAACAATTTGAAGTAGAAAAATTGTTTCAACAAATTTTTAGTTTAAAAATTATTTTAAGCTTAATTACAGCCTTAGTTATTATTGCTTTGGATTTACTATTATTTAGTAGTGATGCTGTTAGGCCTTTGATTTATTTAACAAGCTTGATAGTTTTGATAGATAGTTTTACTTTATTTTTTTATGCCTATATCAGAGGTCAACAAAATTTACGTTATGAATCTTTTGGTACTATCTTATTTCAGGCGATTATTATGGTCCTTGGTTTAGTAGCTATGCGTTTGTATATTTCGGTTTGGCCATTTATTATTGTTACTTTAATAGCTAGTATAATCAATTTTATTTGGTCAGCTTTTTTCGTTTTAAAAAAATATCAAGTTAAACTTAATTGGCTTTATGATAAAGTTTTGGTGCAGAAAGTAATTATTATTACTTGGCCTTTTGCTCTGTCGGCTATTTTTGCTAAAGTTTATGCTTATGTTGATAGTTTTATTTTAAAAATATTAAGTACCAATAGTCAGCTTGGTTTTTATAGTGTGGCCTATAAAGTTACTTTTGCTTGGCAGTTTATTCCTTTGGCTTTTGTAGCTGCTTTGTATCCAGCTTTTTCTCATTATTATCAGCACGATAAACAAAACCTAGAACAGATTTTGCGTAAAGCCATCTTTTATTTAGCTTATATTGCTTTGCCAATTGCTGGTGGTATTGCAATTTTGGCTGAACCTTTAATTCATCAATTTTATACAAAGAATTTTAGTATTTCTATTTTACCATTACAAATTTTGATTATTAGTTTGCCATTTTTAT
>CAZHLU010000007.1:0-21042 GCA_964533435.1 uncultured Gammaproteobacteria bacterium
TGAATTCCTGCGCAGCCGAATCGTTGCCGCCGTAGTTCGCGGCAACCTTGTATCCGGCGTCGCGCAAGCCCACGGAAATCGCCTCGCCGATCCCGCGCGTGCCGCCCGTCACGATCGCAACCCTGCCCGCCATCGTCCTGTCCCCCCTGTTTCGTGTTTCTTGTTTTAAGTCGTCCCGGTGCGGGTCAGCGCTCCACGCACATCGCGATGCCCATGCCGCCGTGGTGCATCATGCACACCAGGCACAGGCGCCAGACCTTGTCGCCGAGCGGCATCTGCGGCACGCCGTTCTTGCCGAAGATCGGGATGCCGGCCTTGCCGTCGATGCCCGAGCCCAGCTTGGTGACCATCTGCAGAGTGTCTTCCTCGTCGTTGCTGCGCTTCGTCTTCATCTGCGAGACGAACTCACACACGCGGACGAAGACGCGGTCGGACGGGTAGTCCGGGTTGCCGGCGTAGAAGGCCAGCGCGGCGTTGATGTCCTTCGTGACCTCGGGGCGTTCCATCTCGGCCTTCTGCTGCTGCAGGGCCTCGATGCAGGCCCGCACGCGGTCGTGGTCGTGGTTCATCATGCCGACGGCTTCGGGAAGGTTCGGCCAGATCCGCATGACGAGCATGCGGTAGCCGTTGCCCGGAACCTGGAGGCCGCGCCGCCGTTCGTCGATGACGACCGACATGGGCTTGGCCGTGCCGGTGCCGTGTTCGGCCGTGCCGTCCTGGACGTACACGACACTGTAGGCGTTGCGGTACTCGCTCTCGCGCGGGGCCGTGGCAGTGGTCGGGGCCGGGGTCGTGGGGGCCTCGGGGGCCTTGGTGGTAGCGTTCTTACGAGCCATCTTGCTTACCTCCTGAAAATGGGAATGTGCACATCCCCTAAAGTGACAACAGTACCGAAAGACAGTACGTTTATTAGGGGATTTTGCATTATATCATATATCAAATTATTTGTCAAGGGGGTATTGAAAAGCCCCGGCGCTAGACGCGTCGGGGCTTTGGGCGAAGTGGCTTTTTGCTGCTGATTCCTAGATATAGCAGTCGATCTTGACTCTGGAGAGAACTTCCCCAGATCTGCGATCACGAAGCAATACTTCGTAATTGCCCACCACCAGGGTGGCCTTCAGATCGTGCATAACCTTGGTCAGAAACCGGCCGTTCTTGTGTATTTCCATATAGGCCAGTTTATTGGCCTGGTTGGAGACCACGCAGATTGGCTTCTCATCAGCCAGACGGACTCGCAGGGAGTCGCCATCGACGCACACACGCGTGTAGTCGATGTAGTTGGGGTTGGGCCGGACCAGAATGGTCGGCGCGTCGGTTTTGATCGGCTTCTGCGCCGTGCAGGCAGTCAGAGACAGCGACACGAGCAGCAGGCCGATGATCAGGAAAAACTTACGCATGTTAACCCTCCTTGGTTTTCTATCACTTCAATTGTCCTTAAAGAGCTTCTATATTATATCATATATTTGATATATTGTCAAATATAATATAATAAGATATAAAAGCATTGACAATTAGCTTATTTTTTGTTAACATTTACACCGTATTTATAAATTATTATATTCTTATGTTAGCAGTAATAAAAACTGGCGGTAAACAATACCCAGTCAAAGTTGGCGACAAGTTATCAGTCGAGAAATTAGCAGTTAGTGAAAATGGTGCTAAAATTATTTTTGATGAAGTTTTACTTGTAGTTGATGATAAAGATCAAGTAACTGTTGGTAAACCATTACTTGATAAAGTAAAAGTAGAAGCTAGTTTAGTTAAAAATTATAAAACTAAAAAAGTAGATGTCTTAAAATATAAAAATAAGACTCGTTATCGTAAACGTTTTGGACACCGTCAGCAACAAGCTGAAGTTAAAATTGAAAAAATTATCTTATAATAAAAATCCCGCTAGTTGCGGGATTTTATAATTCTTTTCGGTTTTGTAGGGCTGAACTTAAAGTGGCCTCATCAGTGTATTCAATGTTTGCGCCCATTGGTATGCCACGAGCTAGTTGACTAACTTTAAGAGGATATTTTTTGAGGAGCTTACTTAAATATAGGGTGGTAGCTTCTCCTTCTAAACTTTGATCTAAAGCTAAAATTATTTCTTCAATATTATTTTTGCTTAAGCGGATTTCTAATTCTTTTATTTTTAGTTTATCAGGTGTCACTCCTTCTAAGGGACTTAAATAGCCGCTAAGTAAATGATAAGTACCATTAAACTCTCCAGTTTTTTCAACAGCTTCTACGTCTTGATTGTGAGCTACGATACAAATCAAGTTTTGATTTCTTTTAGGATCGGCACAAATATTACATAAACCTTGATCGCTGAGATTAAAACATTGAGGACAAAAACTAACTTGAGAGTAAGCATCATCAAGAGCTCTTGCTAGTTCTTTCATGTCTGCTTTGCGGTGTAATAAATCAAAAGCTAACCGGGTGGAAGTTTTAGGTCCAATGCCCGGCAGTTTGTCAAACTCATTTATTATTTTTTGGATAAAATCTGGTAAGTAAGCCACTTGCTTATAGATTATTGTAGACCAGATAAATCAAAGCCACCATTTTGTTGCATAACAGTAGCCATTTTTCTCTGGATTTTTTTAATACATTCGGCTAAGCCATCTTTAATAGCTTTTTCTAATTCTACTTTTTTATCAGGTGATAAAAATTCTTTTTTAATATCAATAGATTTTAGCTCTTGATTGCCATCCATGACAATTTTGACAGCACTATTTTCGACTTCGACTAGTTCTTGAGCTAAGATACTCTTTAGATTATTTGCTTGTTTACGTAGATCGTTAAATTGTTTTAATTTGTTGAACATATTTTTATTAATATTTTTTAAGGAATATTTTGCCAGCCTAAGGTAGTTGGCAATTCTTCGCTACTTAAAGTTAAATCTATTTCGCCATGGTTAGCTGGGGGTGGGGCAATATTTTGACTTTGTCCTTCACGTTCAGTATCTAAGTTTTTGAAACTAACTTTGTTTTCATCAAAGAATAAACGGACAACGCCAGTCGGACCATTACGGTGTTTATCAACGTGAATTTCGGCTAAATGCCTTTCTTCTTCTGGGCAATCACCTCTGGTTTTATCTTTAGCGCGTCGATAAATAAACATTACTACATCAGCATCTTGTTCAATTGATCCAGATTCACGTAAGTCAGCGAGTTTTGGTATGGCCGGTGATCTGTTTTCAACAGCACGGGACAATTGAGAAAGAGCAAGTACTGGAATATCAAGTTCTCTGGCTATTTGTTTTAAGGCTCTAGAGATTTCTGATATTTCTTGCACTCTATTTTCTTGGCGACCACCACCATCCATTAATTGTAAGTAGTCAATTACTAAAAAGCCAAGATTGTGTTCCATTTTTAGACGCCTAGCTTTAGTACGTATTTCCATAATATTAGCATTAGCCGAGTCGTCTATAAAAATTGGTGCTTCTGATAAAATACCCATGGCCCTACCAATGCGAGGAAAATCATCGTCATCTTCTTTGTCAGAAAGTCTGCCAGTACGCATTTTCCATAAATCTACTTGAGCTTCAGAGGCGAGCATGCGATCAACTAGTTGTTCTTTGGACATTTCTAAAGAAAATATGCCAACGGGAACTTTTGAATTGACAGCGATATTGCGTACCATGTCTAGAGCCAAAGTTGTTTTACCTAAAGAAGGTCGAGCTGCCAAAATTACTAAGTCAGAATTTTGTAAACCAGATAAAAGCTTGTCTAAAGCAGTATAGCCAGTTGGAATGCCGCGAGTACCTAAGCCACCCATTTTATGTAATTCATCAATACGAGTAAAAGCTTCTCCTAGAACGTTTTTAATAGAAATAAAATTTTTCTTTAAAGATTCTTGAGAAATAGAAAATAATTTTTGTTCAGCTTTATCTAGTAGTTTTTCCACATCTTCAGATTCACTAAAGCTAAATTCGCTAATTTCTGAAGCAGCTTGTTCTAATTTTCTTAAAGTAGATTTTTTACGAATAATATTAGCGTAAGTCAGAACATGAGAAGCGTTAGGTACAGCTGCGGTTAGGTCGGCTAAGTAGGCTTTGCCACCGACCATTTCCAATTGTTTTTTTTCATTTAAGCGATTAGCTAGAGATAAGATATCAATTGGTTCGTGTTTTTCAAATAAATCTAAAATAGTTTGGTAAATAATACCATTAATATCTTTATAAAAATCACTAGGTTTTAAAGTATCGCCAATTTTAATAACAGCGTCTTTATCGATGAGCAGAGCACCTAAGATACTAGCCTCGGCTTCTAAATTTTGGGGAGGAATTTTGGGCATGGGAAATATTGTAGTCTTAGCTTAACCTATTTTGTTTATTTTTTCAAGCTAAAAATATAGACAGTTTATACTCATTTTAAATACAGCTTAAATAAATTTATCTTGACAATTGTTAAAAAATAATTTATAATATTTCCGTATTTTTTAATTTTTTCTTGCGCCTAAGCTTAAGTCGGTAGATTCGCCAGCTGGCGGACTTTTAAGCAAATGGCTAAAAGTGGCGCTTCATTGAAAAGATTACAAAAATTATTTATATGCGCCTATAGCTCAGTCGGTAGAGCAGTTGCCTTTTAAGCAAACGGTCGTAGGTTCGATTCCTACTGGGCGCACCATAAACCACTCACTACGTTCGGGTTTATAGCACGCCATTATTTAAATCAACCTATTTGGTTGTTTTTTGTTTATAAATTTATTCTTGACCAAATGAGTTTTTTGTTTTATAGTATTTACCTATTTTGTTCCCCCAGAAAGCAAAACCCCAACGAAGGAGCAGTGGCTATGCCAATTGATTTGCTGGACATTTTTCATATCATTAGTAATGGTTGTAAGGTAAAAGTTACTATAGAAAAGACTAGGGAGATTAGGAAAAAGATTCGTAAACTGGATGATCCAGAGCAAATCAGATCTTGTATGCGTATTCTTTTGAGCTATTATCCGGAAGAAAGTCTGATTGAATTTTGTTTGGACAGCTTGTTTATCAATGCTCGTCCTGATCGCTTGAGTGGCCCTAAGCACAATATTTGGGTCAGAGAAGTGATCAAGTTGGCCGAAGCTATCAAGAGCTTCCATATTCCTGAATGGGAATTGGTCATGTACAGGAAGATGAATTTTTATTGTCCGCAGTTGGTGGATGAAATCTGGCAAGACGCGGTGCCTGGTAGTTAAGGGTTCTGCTAGCAATACAGCCCTGTCGTGTTCGACGCGACGGGGTTTTTTATTTGCTTATTTTTTTCTTTGGCTTTAAAATTATGGCGAGTGTTTGTTTCTTTGTCAGTACATCTCTAGACAACAGGAGGTTGACTGTATGCTTTCCGGTGAAGTGGTTAATACCAAAGGTCTGTTTGCAGATATTTTTGCTGGCTTACAAGTTAAATTTGGAGCAGAGGAGATTAGGCTAGATAGACCGATTCGGGCAGTCATCACTGTTAATAATCCAGAGCATCGGGTTGAAAATCAGCGTATGCGCTATGATCGTTTTTTGTATATACGTTTGGCTAAAAAAATATGGATTTTGTGCTTGGGCGCTAATGAGACTAGTGATGGTGTTCACTACATAGCAGATTTGTCTGCTTTGCGTATTTTTGATACCAAGTTGCAAGCAATCGAAACTATTGCTGAGATTAAGGCTAGACTCAGATCTAGTCGCACTTTCCATTATTCCTTGCTTTGTGCTCGGGCTAGTAACGATTTGCTTTTTCCTTTAGAAAGTATGCATTACGAAATGATGCAAGCTTTTTCGGATGTTGATCCAAATGTTTTTTGGGTAGCTCCTCGTCATCGTGATCTTAGTTTTGGCGATGGTCAATTTCGCGAGCCTCATTTACAAGCTGGTTTTTATGAAGAAAAGGCTTTAACACATTTTGTTAATTTAACAGCTAATGTTTTGGTAAATCCTGATTAAGCTCTGTGTAGAGATAAAATTTTGATAAAGTCTAGCCATTTTGGCTAGACTTTTTATTTTATAAGTATTGACTTTATATATTTTTTATGTTATAAAATTTTATGCATTTTATTAGTCCCTTTCACTTGTTGGTCAAACACAACACGGAGGCCGTTTAGGTAATGAGTAGAAACTTTCGTTTTGGTACAAAGCGTTTTCAGGATCAAGTGGCTATTGAAAGATTTTTGCAAGCTAGTCTTACGGGCATGCAGTCTCAGCTTGATGCCATATCAATTAGTTTAGAATTTAAACTTGATACGCATATTGGTAAGAAACCAGGCAGCATTTTTTTATTTTGGCATAGCCTTAAGGGCACTGGGTTGACTGTTTTTGATCAGCGCCATATTTATGAGCGCTTAGTAGAAATGATTAGCGGATATCGTAATTTGTTTATCTATCAGGCTGATGATCAAGGCGATGATCCTAATCCATGGATAGTGGAACTTCGGATTGACGATTATAGTCAATTTACAATGACGCATCACAACGATGATGACGAAGATCTTTTTTTCCCGACTGTTACTAAGTGATTTTGTAAAAAAACGTGTACCTTTCACGGTACACGTTTTTCTTTTTGTTTGAATTATTTTTTACATTTTGTCTAAGGCGGTAATGCCTAAGATATTTAAACCAGAATGTAAAATTTGTTGGCAGGATAGACAAATAAGTAAACGAAAGTTTTTTTGGATATCGGTGTCAGCTTTTAAGACTGAATGTTGCTGGTAAAAATTATTAAAAATTTTAGCTAGTTCAAAAAGATAGTGAGTGAGTACAGCTGGATTATACTCTAAAGAAGCTTGTGTTAAAATTTCTGGGTAATCTAATAATTTTTTTAGTAATTTTTTTTCTTCTAAATTAACGGCAATTTTTTGGTAGTCAATTTTTTTATTAACTTTAGCTTGTTTTAATATTTGGCTAATACGAGCATGAGTATATTGGACAAAAGGGCCAGTATAGCCATCTAAAGTAATTGAACTTTCGGCTTGATAGACAATATCTTTTTGAGGATTAGTACCCAACATCGCAAATTTAATGGCAGCTAAAGCTACTTCCTTGGCAATGTGTTCTTGATTGCCTTGTTCTATCTTTTTTTCAGCTTTTGCCATCATTTCTTTTACTCGGGCAATTGTTTCTACAATAATGGTATCAGCATCAGCTGTCTTGCCTTCGCGTGATTTTATTTTACCTTCTGGTCTTGATACCATACCATAAGATAGGTGATGCAAATAATCTGCCCAAGTAAAACCTAATTTTTTTAAAATTAAGAATAATACTTTGAAATGATAGTCTTGTTCAGAGGCAACAACGTAAATAGCACGGTTAAATTTAAATTTATCATGACGTCTTTTGGCAGTGCCTAAATCCTGAGTCATATAAACCGAAGTGCCGTCAGAACGTAAAACAATTTTTTCATCCAAACCTTCATTTCGTAAATCTATCCAAACAGAATTATCGGGTTTAGTAAAAAATACTTTTTTGTCTAAGCCTAATTTAATCAAATCTTTGCCCAGGAGATAGGTGTCGCTTTCTAAATCAATATGATCAAATTTGATACCCAAATCATTGTAAGTTTTTTTATAACCATCATATACCCAGGCGTTCATGGTTTGCCATAATTTTTTAACTTTAGGATCACCTTGTTCCCAGGCTTTTAACATATCTTGGGCTTTGTGCATCCAAACAGATTGAGCTAAAAATTTTTCCCTTACTTGTCTTTTTTCAAGAGTTCCTAGTTGTTTGGGGTCAATATTATTTTTATCTAAATAAGTTCTTTCTTCAGCTGAAAGTAGTTCGCCAAATTTTACATAATATTTACCAACCAAGTGATCGCCCTTGATGCCGGTGCTGGCTGGAGTCTCGTTATTACCAAATTCTTGCCAAGCCAACATGCTTTTGACAATGTGAATACCGCGATCATTAATAATATTAGCGGCAATTACTTGGTATCCTTGCGTTTGGTATAAATTAACTAAAGCTTGACCTAAGCAATTATTGCGTAAGTGGCCAATGTGTTGGGGTTTGTTGGTATTTGGTCCAGAAAATTCAATTAAAACTTTTTCTTTTTTATTTAATTTTGTTTGACCGTAATTTTTATCTTTTAAAATATTATCTAAGCTTAAGGCAGCTAATTTTTGTCCATTAATGAATAAGTTTAAATAAGGACCAAAGGCTTCTACTTTTTCAAAAATATTATTGGCCGGCCAATTATCGGCTAATTTTTTAGCAAGTTCAGGTGCAGTGCTTTGATTTTGTTTAGCTAAATTAAAACAAGCCAAGGCATAATCACCTAAATTATCTTTAGGCGTGGTAGCTAAAATACAAGCTTCAGCTTTAACTGTAATATTTAAAATTTGGCTGATGGTTTTAGCTAAGGTGTTTTGTAGTTCGTAAATAATACTCATAATAGCTTAATCATACTGAAAAAGCCTTTTATTTTCAAGGGTATAGCTTTAAAGTTATGGTGCTTGCACCGTTAAACAGGCCGCTTCGCGGCGTTTAACGGTGTGGATAACTTAAGCCTTGACCGTATTAATAGATATGATAAGATATATATCTAGACTAATAGTTGAAATTGATGTGAAGAGAAAAGTATGATCGTTGATGAACGATTTTCTGCAGCTTAAAGTTTAAGCAATAGAAATTCGTTCACCACGTTATCTCTTTTCCCCATCACAATCCAATTTTTTTCAAGACTATTAGTCTTTTCATTTATTTAAATTTTTTAGTCGCCTAAATGGCGATTTTTTGTTATAATAAAAATAAATATGCCTAAAACAAACATAGTTTGGCACTCTTTAAGTAGCCATCAAACATTAAAAAAATTAGATTCTAGTCAAAATGGCTTAAATAGCGCAGAGGCTAAAAAGCGTTTACTTAAATACGGTCAAAACGTTTTAGCTAAAAAAGAAAATTTTAGTATTGCTCGAGTTTTTTTAAAACAATTTAGCAGTGCCTTGGTTTATGTTTTATTGATTGCTGGTTTAATTAGTATTTTGTTTAAAGAATTTATTGATGCTTATGTTATTTGGTCGGCAGTTTTACTTAATGTAGTGGTTGGTTTTTTTCAAGAATATAAAGCTAATCAGTCTTTAGAGCGTTTAAGTCAGGTTGTTAAAAAAAATAGTTTAGTTTGGCGAGATGGGCGCGAATTACTTTTGGATATTATTTTTTTGGTTCCAGGAGATATTATTAGCTTGCGTTCGGGGGATAGAGTGCCAGCTGATTGTAGAATATTGGTAGCTAACAATTTGCAAATTAATGAAGCGACCTTAACCGGGGAATCTTTGCCTGTTAAAAAACAAGACAAAGTTTTACCAATTGGTACAGTTTTAGCTGAGCGTTTTAATATGGTTTTGATGGGTACCTTGGTAGTAGAAGGAACAGCTTTAGCTGTAGTAGTATCCACTGGTCTTGATACGGAAGTTGGGCAAATTTCTTCATTACTCAAAGCTACTAAGGAAGAATTAACGCCTTTGCAATTAAAATTAAATTCTTTTGCTAAAAATATTACTAAAGTAATTGTAGTGGTGGCAGTTTTACTATTTATCTTTGGTTTAGTAAAAGGTTATGACTGGGAAGAAATGTTTACAGTATCAGTAGCAGTGGCAGTTTCAGCTATTCCTGAAGGCTTGTTGATTAGCTTGACCATGATTTTGACTATTGGTATGCAGAGAATACTAAAGAAAAATGGTTTGGTTAGACAATTAGTATCAGCAGAAACTCTGGGTTCAACTACTGTCATTTGTACAGATAAGACTGGCACTTTGACTGAAGGCTTTATGCGCGTGACGGAGCTTATTACTGCTAGCCATCATTTTGATTTTAGCGCTCAGGGTTTTAAAAACATTGCTTGGGATAAAGAATTAGAAAAATCAGTTAAAATTGCTTGGTTGTGTAATGATGCTCATCCTAGCAATCCTAATGATAGTAGAGATAATTGGAATATTTTAGGTTCAGCAACTGAAGCAGCCTTGCTTTTGTTTGCGGCTAATTTTGGAGCAGAGGGTATTTTTAAAAATTTTAAACGTAAACAAGAATTGCCTTTTGATTCGCGTTATAAATTTATGTTAACGCGTATGTCTTATACTGAAACCCATGATCTACTTTTGTTTAAAGGTGCTCCAGAAAAAATATTAACTTTTGCTAAATTTTATTATCATAATGGAAAAGTTCTGCCTTTGACGCCAGTGGTTTTAAAAAAATGGCATGAACGTTTTGATAGTTTGACTCGTAGAGGCCTTAGAGCTTTAGCTGGAGCAACAGCTATTGTTGCTAAAGATTATCCAATAATTTCAGATACGGAAAATATTCCAAACAATATTACCTTAGTGTGTCTTTGGGGCTTATCAGATCCTTTACGTCTTGAAGTAGCTGAAACTTTACGACATACCCATAGCGCTGGTATTAAAACCGTTATTATTACTGGTGATAATAAATTAACGGCTCGTCGCATTGGCACTGACTTGGGTATGAATATTCAGAATGATGAGATTATAACCGGTGATGAGCTAGCTAAATTATCAGATAAACAATTAGAAGAAAGAGTAGTAGATATTAAAATTTATGCGCGAGTAACACCGGCTGACAAATTGCGTATTGTTCAGGCCTGGCAAGCAAGAGGTGAGGTGGTAGCTATGACCGGTGATGGTGTTAATGATGCGCCTGCTTTAAAAGCAGCTGATGTTGGTGTGGCTGTGAGTTCTGGTTCAGACATTGCTAAAGAAACAGCTGATTTAATTTTGCTTGATAATAATTTTAAAACAATTGTAATGTCAGTAAAAGAAGGTAGGGTTATTTTTGCTAATATCCGAAAAGTTATTTTATATTTATTATCTGATAGTTTTGCAGAAATGGCTGTGATTGTTGGTGGTTTATTTTTGGGTTGGCCTTTACCACTTCTGACTGGTCAAATTTTGTGGATCAATTTAATTTGTGATGGATTTCCAGCCTTAGCACTTACTGCTGAACCAGAGGAAGATGATATTATGAATACTAAGCCACATGATCGTAAGCACTTGGTTGCTTTTGAACATAAATTTTTAATTGCTACAGTTAGTCTTATTAGTGGTTTATTATCTTTAGGAACTTTTTATTATACTTGGCAAACTAGTCAGAATTTGGATTTAGCTAGAACCATGGCCTTTACTACTTTGGCTTGTAGTACTTTAGTTTATGTTTTTAGTATTAAAACTTTAGAAAAAAATATTTTTTATAGCCATCCTTTTCGTAATAAATATTTAAATTTAGGAGTTTTAGCTGGTTTATTATTACAGCTAGCAGCTGTTTATACTCCATTTTTAAATAAATTTTTAAGCACCGTGCCTTTGAATATTTCACATTGGCTTTTGATTATTGTAGCTACTATTACTTCTATTATTTTTATTGAGCTGATTAAGTTTATATTTAACATATATCATAAACATCGTCGTTAGTTTTTTATAAAAAAAGACTCAGCGTAAGGACTGGGTCTTTTATATTTGACATAAATTGATTTTTATGTTATTTTAGCAAGTTCTTAAAATGCAGAAATTGCGTTTAGTACATTGACAGTTTATATGCTATTTTTTGCAAAAAAGTGTCCAAAACCCCACTTTCGGGATTAGATAAAGGAGGACAACTCGATGAGCACGATCAAGTTCAGCGGCACTACTGCTGCTTGTTTGCTTGCTTATGGGCAAAGTCTGCCCAAAGGTAGGCAAGCAGCTGTTGGTCGCAAGCCAATGGCAGATTTTGTCGGCGTATCTGATGCTAGTGTATATCGTTGGCTAACTGGCAGGGGTCAAATGCCGATCGGCTTGAGTCAGATCAGGGTTTGGCATTGGTTGGAAAGCCAAGGCTACCTTGTTGATGACTTGAAGAGCCTAAAGGTAAATGAACCTGTTATTTATGCTTTGGGATATTTCTTGTCTCATAACAAGCTCAACTTCGAAGCATTGTATCAGATGCTCGGGTATTCCAAGCCGTCTTCTTTTTTGGCAGTGTTGCGTGGCGAAGCTAAGTTGCCAGCTGCCAAGGTCAAGACAGCTTATTTGATGATGCAGGATATTGATAAGAATCTGTATCAGCGTCTGACAGACGTAGTTATTATTGATAGTCCGGAAGTAGTTGAGTCAGTTGTTGAGCAGAATAGTCTGTCTCAGCAAACCAACTCGGTTATTTCCAAATGTCTGGAAGAGATGATATTGCTAATCCTGCCCTTGGCCGAAAAGGCCTTGTCTGACTCTTTCACTGACGAAGAACGCCGTCAGTTGCGCAAGGCAATTCCGCAAGACGGTTTGTATAGGCTGTTTCGGGTCTTGGGCGGCCTGTGCTCGAAAGAAAACAGGCGTAACATCACGGAGGTGGAATAGTGTCAAATGCTCGTAAGAGTCCAGTAGCTCTTCATATGGGTGAGGTTTTGCTCCTAGTAGCAAACACTTACCCCAGATTGCTAGACTTTGTGTTGGAGATCATCCAGAACAGTCTGGATGCCAACGCCAAGCAGATTACGGTTAAGATTGATATGCAGAAGCGTAGCCTAGAGGTGACTGACGATGGTCTGGGTGTGAGCCGCGAGAAGTTCGAGCAGGCTCTGACTCAGATTTGTCAGTCGATGAAGACCAAGGTCAAGGACGCTCTTGGGCGTTTTGGCCGGGGTCTGATTAGCCCCTTGGGCAAATGCGAATATTTTACTTTTACGTCCTGTCCGCGCAGTAGTTCAACGGCGCAGACAACGGGCTATATTCAGTGGAATTTCAATACGGCCGATATTCAGGAGGCTAAGGTAGTTGATGGTATTCCGGTAAAGGAAATGCCTCAATTCATGTTTTGTCGGAAGACCAAGAAGCCGCCTCGCGGCATCTCTTACGTGCCTTGGCGCACGCAAGTTAAGGTCTTCAATATTACGGCAGACAAATATGTTTCCAGAATCAGCTTGCAAGAGCTGGTTGACAATATCTTGGCCAAGTACGGTGTAGCAATGCGCCGGAAGCAGGCCACTATCAGTATTTTCTTTACCGATGAGCAGGGCAAGACGATCCTCAAGGACGTCGAGCCCAAGGACTTCACGGGTCGGCCTTTGCCGGTTTTTCCCTTCCAGGGAGATTCGGTAGGCGACGTGATTTTCCGTCTCTTTATTGCACCTAACACTATCAGGGGCCGTAAGGGCAAGGTAGTGTTTGGTGAAAAAGATAACGATTTTCGTATTTCGGGTCAGTCTATTTGGAATGATTTGGGTGAGGTGCTCCAAGAGGAGACCATCCACGCCCTGCGTTCCGGTATTTTCGAAGGCGAAATCTTGGGCGAGAACGTACGCATCCATCCGGATCGCAAGCGTTTTCAAGAAGATGATGCCTTTGTCGATTTCTGTGTAGCTATCGACATCTGGTATCAGAAGATTGGTGCGAAATATGCTGGCGAGATTGCCACTGAGAACCGGGAGCGCCGCTACCAGGAACTGGGTTTGCGGTCCATGAAGGTTATCAGTGAAATCCTGCGTCAGCCGGAATTCAAAGATCTATTGGGTATGGTAAAGGTGGGTTCGATCGGCAACGGGCACTACGATTTGCCCGCAGCTGGTTTGCAGCCCGTATCAAGTATGTCCAATCAGGGTGCAGGCGCCGGTCCTAAGTCTGCTACTAACGCAGACGAGAGGCCCGAAGCTTCGCGCGAATACCCGGAGCATCATCCTGGTACCGTGGCTGGCCCCGATGGTCAGCAGCGGCGTCAGGTGCGCTCGGGTAGCACCGGATTGCAATTTAGGTACGTAGATAATCTGGCTAGCGCCTGGGAGTTCGATCCTAGGAGCGGTGTGCTGGTTTTCAATACCAGTCATCGTTTCTGGTTCGACTGCGAGGAGACGGATACTGCTCTGATGCGTTACCACGAAGTGGTGACGATCCAGGCCTTGTCGGCTCTGCGCGTCCATGGCACTGATATGCACGATATGGTTAGGCTGGTGTTGGAAGACCAGCTGGCCATGCTAGTATTTGATATCACTCACGGTGACGCCCTGTCGGGTCGTCGCGGTGGGCGCAAAAAGTAGTATATAAATATTATATTTGCAAGACCTCAAATTGCTTTCGTCAAGATCGAAAGCAAGGAGAGGTCTTTTATTTTTTATAAAATAATGTTAATATATGTGTATCCCCCTGGGGGAGATATGGACTTAATAAAATATTATATGTATAAAGCAAAAACAACCCATGATCAAATTTTACATCGTTTGCGTATTTCTATTGGTCAATTACAAAAAGTAGAAGAAATGGTTTCCTCAGGCGCATACTGCCTAGATGTTATTCATCAATCGCAAGCCGTACAGCGTGCTTTAAAGCAGACTGATCATTTGATTTTGGAAAACCATTTAAAAACCTGTACCTCTAAAGCTATTAAAAGTGGCAAAGCCAGCACTGCTATTACTGAAGTGATGCAAATTATTAAACGTTGGTCATAAATAAAATTTATTATGCAAACATATAAAAAAGACTTGCCAATTATTGGCATGCATTGTGCTTCCTGTGTTAGGGTGGTAGAGAGATCTCTAAAAAAAATTCCTGGAGTTGTGCAAGCTGATGTTAATTTGGCTACGGAATCAGCTAATATTACTTTTACGGATCAGGTAACAGTAAAAGCTTTAGCAGATGCAGTAGCTTCTGTTGGTTATAGGGCAATTATAGATGATGATTATACTTGGGAACAAAGACAAGCTGATAAATATCAAGCTCTAAATAGATTACAAATCAAAGTTATAGTTAGTTTAGGCATAGGAGCTCTGTTGCTTTTAGCTACTTTTCCAGGTTTAGAAATATTTGCACCTCTTTGGCTTAAAAATTTTTATATACAATTGATTTTAGCTACGCCAATACAAATTTGGGCAGCAGCTAGTTTTTATAAAGCAGCTTGGGCGGCTTTCAAGAAACGTCAGGCTAATATGGATACATTGGTTGTTTTGGGCACAACAGTAGCATTTTTATATTCTGTTTTTGTAACTTTAATGCCAAGTTTTGTTATGTCTTTGGGTGTAGAAAGTATGCCTTATTTTGATGCTTCAGTTTTGATTATTGCTCTAATATTATTAGGAAGGTATTTAGAAGCTAAGGCTAAACTTAATACTTCGACGGCTATTAAAAAATTACTTGGTTTGCAAGCTAAAACTGCACGAGTTTTAAAAGATGGTAAAGAGGTTGATCTACCAATTGAGCAGGTAGTAGTAGGAGATATTATTAAAGTAAGGCCAGGTGAAAAAATTCCAGTTGATGGTTTTATTATTGAAGGTGAATCAGCTGTGGATGAATCAATGTTAACTGGTGAAAGTTTACCAATAAATAAAAAAGATGGTGATAAGGTGATTGGGGCTACCATCAATAAAACCGGTAGTTTTAGTATGGAGACTAGTAAGGTGGGGGCAGATACAATGTTAGCGCAGATTATAAAACTAGTTAGCAATGCTCAAGGTTCAAAAGCTCCGATCCAGCGATTAGCAGATATCATCTCTTCCTATTTTGTACCAGTTGTAATATTTTTAGCTATTGTTACTTTTATTATTTGGTTTATTTTTGGCCCAGATCCTAGTTTAGCTATGGCTTTACTTAATATGGTGGCGGTTTTGATAATTGCTTGTCCTTGTGCCATGGGGTTAGCTACTCCTACGGCTATCATGGTAGCTACTGGCAGGGCAGCTCAACATGGTATTTTAATAAAAGATGCTGCCAGTCTTGAACTTGCTCATAAAGTAGAAGTAGTTATTTTTGATAAAACCGGAACCTTAACGCAAGGTCGTCCGCAGGTAACAGATATTATATCAATTGTTAATGATATAGATGAAAAAGAAGTTTTGCAACTAGCAGCTTCTTTAGAAGATAGGTCAGAACATGCTTTAGCTACTTGTATAGTCCAAGAGGCTCTAGATAAAAATTTAGATATCTTGCCAGTAGTAAAGTTTCAAGCCCTACCTGGAAAAGGCATTTCGGGATTGGTGAAAGATAAACAATTATTTTTTGGTAATAAAAAAATGATGCAAGAGTTAGGGTTTTCTTTTCCCGTGGATAAAATTCAGGCTTTAGAAGAACAAGCCAAAACAGTTATGTTGTTGGCGGTAGATCAAAAAATAATTGCGTATTTAGCGGTAGCAGATGTTATTAAAGATAGTGCTAAAAATGCGGTGGCCTCTTTGCAGGCGCAGGGTATTATTACAGTTATGTTGACTGGCGATAATCAAGCTACAGCTAACAGCGTTGCTAATAGCTTGGGTATTGATCAGGTAATAGCAGAAGTTTTACCACAAGACAAAGTTCAGGTAGTAAAAAATTGGCAAGCTAAAAAGAAGATAGTAGCCATGGTTGGTGATGGTATTAATGATGCACCAGCTTTAATGACAGCTGATATAGGTATGGCCATGTCAACAGGTACAGATGTAGCTATGGAATCGGCTAGTATAACAATAGTTAATAAAGATCTAAATTCAGTTGCCCTAGCGTTAAATTTATCTAAAAAAACTATTCATACTATTAAAATGAATTTATTTTGGGCTTTTGGGTATAATATTATTTTAATTCCAGTAGCTATGGGTGTACTTTATCCGTTTTGGCAGATATTACTTAATCCAATTTTAGCTTCGGCAGCAATGGCCTTAAGTTCAGTATCAGTGGTTTTGAGTTCTCTACGTTTAAAAAAAATAAAAATTAATTAATTTTTTATGACAGATATAAATTTACTTACTATTTTTTTAACAGGCTTACTCACTGGTGGTTTGACTTGTTTAGCAGTACAGGGTGGGTTGCTGGCTACAGCTATTGCTCAAAGACAAGGAGACGCGCAAGTTGATAAAAAAAATAAAGCTCTGCCCATCATTGTATTTTTACTGGCTAAATTATTAATTTATACTATTGTTGGCTTTTTGTTAGGTCTTTTGGGTTCAAGTTTATCATTGTCTTTGTCAGTTAGGGCCATACTACAGTTAGCTATAGCTATTTTTATGATTGGTACAGCTTTAAGTTTATTGGATATTCATCCTATGTTCCGTTATTTTATTATTCAGCCACCAAAATTTTTAACTAAATTAGTTAGACAACAATCAAAATCAGCTGATATTTTTGCTCCGGCTTTACTTGGTTTATTTACTATTTTTATTCCTTGTGGCACTACCCAGGCGATGATGGCTTTAAGTATTGCTTCAGGTAGTGCACTTAGCGGAGCATTGATTTTATTTACTTTTGTGTTAGGCACAGTGCCATTATTTTTTATTTTAGGTTATACGGCGAATTCTTTAGGTACCAAAGCTACGAAAAATTTTTATCGTTTAGCCAGCGTTGCCATTATTGCTTTAGCTTTGTATTCTATTATGGGCGTTATCTCTTTGACCGGAGCTACTTGGTTACCAGTTAGTAATAATAATCAAACAATTGTAGATCAAGCATCAAAACGGGAAATTACTATTTTGATTACTAATGATGGTTATTATCCAAATAATCTAGATATTAAGGCAGGCGAAGAAATAACTTTGACTGTAAAAAATGAGAATGCTTATTCTTGTGCTCAATCTTTTACTATACCTAAATTTGGTATTGAAACAGTAGTAGAACCTGGTACTGAAGAAGTAATAAAATTTACGGCTCCAAGTAACTTGGGTAAAATTGCTTTTACTTGTAGCATGGGTATGTATCGAGGAATTTTTAATGTCGTAGAATAATTATATGGAAAAAGAAATAACTTTAAAAATAATTGGCATGCATTGTACAGCTTGTGCTATGAGTATTGATGGTGAATTAGAGGATAGTGCTGGTGTGATTGCAGTAAATACTAATTATGCCAAAGCACAAACTAAAATTAAATTTAATGATAGCATTATTAGTCCTGAGCAGATAAAAGCCGTTATTAAAAAGGCTGGGTACGATACTGAGTAAGTTTGTGCTATAATTACTCAATGGACTCTAAAGATAGTATAAAATTTAAATATTATTGGTTTTTGCTATTTTTATTAATAGTTTCGATATTTTTTTACTTTTATTTACAGCAAGAAAATAGTCTTTTTTTAAAACGTGATTTAAGTTCTGGTTTTAGTAAACCTAGATTAATCACTAATACTACACAAGAAAAGACTTCAGAAACCACGATAGTTTTAGAGCCTGAAGTTAAGACTTTGGATTTTTTGTTTTTTGGTGACATTATGTTGGACCGCAATGTTGGTGCTAAGATTGCTAAAGATGGTTTAGATCCATTGCTAGCTAATTTAGCAGGAGAGAATAAAAGTTTTTTTTCGGGTTATGATTTAGTTTCAGCAAATCTTGAAGGTGCAGTAACTACAGCCGGAGAGCACTATGCGCCAGTAGCTGGCAATGATTTTGCTTTTAGTCCAGAGGTAGTTAGTGCTTTGCAAAATTATAATTTTAATTTTTTTAATTTAGCTAATAATCATTTAACAGATCAAGGTCAAAAAGGCCTTCAAGAAACTAAAGATAATCTAACAGCTTTGGGTTTAAATTTTTCTGGTTGCCCAGATGCTCAAATAGGGGAGTGTAGTGCTAAGATTGTTGAAATTAATAATACTAAAGTAGCCATGTTAGGTTTTAGTATGGTTTATAATCCGGTTGATTTAAAGGAGCTTAAAAAAATAATTAGCGATTTTAAAGAGCAGGCGGATTTAGTAGTAGTTAATGTTCATTGGGGAGTAGAATATGAACATAAATATAATACGACACAAGCTCAAATAGCCCATGATATTATTGATAGTGGCGCTGATCTGATTATCGGTCATCATCCTCATGTAGTACAAGGTTTAGAAATTTATAATAATAAACCAATTTTTTATTCTTTAGGCAATTTTATTTTTGATCAATATTTTTCTAGCGCTACTCAAGAAGGTTTGGCTTTAGGATTTAGTATTGATCCTCAAACTAAAAAACTTGCTATTAATTTATTTCCCTTGCAAGCAAAGAATTCGCAAGTACAATTAATGCCCGATGATGCTAAAGAAAAATTTTTAGCAGATTTTATTACTTGGTCAAAATTAAATCCAGAACAAGAACAATCAATTTTAAAAGCTAAAATAAATTTATGATTAAATATATTATCTTGATTTTAATTTTAGGCACTTTATTTTATTATACTTTTCGTTTTTTAAATGATAATGGTGTTTTAAGCCCACTAAATAATAGTATTAATACCTTTATTAATAATAAACCAAAAATTGCCTGCGTTGAGGATAAAGATTGTCATTTGACTCGAGCGGACTGTAATCCTTGCACTTGTGGTTTTGCTGCCAATAAAGCCTGGCAGCCCTATTGTCCATTTGAGCAAGCAAAAAATGTTTTTTGTTCTCCTTGCGAACAATTTCCTACAGTAGAAAATATCAAGTGTGTAAACACTGAGTGTAAAATTGTTTATTAATTTATTCTATTAAAATATATGAAGTTACTATGGTCTTATGTTTCCCGACATAAAAAAGTTTTAGCTGGCTCCTTGGTTCTGGCTAGTATTAATCAACTCTTTTCTTTACTTGATCCACAAGTATTTCGTTTGATGATTGACCGTTATGCTACTAAGGCTGGACAAATTTCGGAAAAAGATTTTGTAGTAGGCATTGCCTTACTTTTACTGGCTTATGTAGGTGTAGCTTTAATTTCTCGAATTGCTAAAAATTTCCAAGATTTTTATATAAATGTTTTGACTCAAAAGGTTGGCGCACGCATGTATGCTGATTCTTTGGCTCATTCATTATCTCTGCCTTATTTAAGTTTTGAAGATCAGCGTTCTGGTGAATTATTGCAAAAATTAAATAAAGCCCGAAGCGATAGTCAAAATTTTATTAATAATTTTATTAATCAAATATTTTTATCTTTGATTGGTATTTTGTTTGTCTTAATTTATGCTTTTGTAGTACATTGGTTGATTGGCGTGGTTTACTTTTCTTTGATTCCAGTTTTAGGTTTTAGCACTTTTATTTTAAGTCGTAAGATTGGCAAGGCCCAAAAAGATATTGTGGCACAACAAGCAGATCTGATGGGATCTACCACTGAGACTTTGCGTAATGTTGAGTTAGTAAAATCTTTGGGATTAGAGACTCAAGAAATAAAACGCTTAAATCAAGTAAATGATGATATTTTAAAATTGGAACTTAAAAAAGTAAAAATTATTCGCGCTTTTAGTTTTATTCAGGGTACAATTTTAAATGCTATGCGGGCTTTGCTTATTTTGGTAATGATGTGGTTGATTGCTCGACAGGACATTAGTTTGGGGCAATTTTTTACTTTGTTTATTTATTCTTTTTTTATCTTTCAACCTTTGTCTAATTTTGGAGCAGTGGCTGCTCAATATCAAGAAACTACCGCTAGTTTAGAACAACTAGATAAAATTTTACAACAATCACCAGAAGCAAAGCCACTCAACCCCAAAACAGTTGGCGCTTTGCAAAATATAGTTTTTGATAAAGCTAGTTTTAAATATAATTCTGGACAGCAGCACGCAGTTGATAATATTAGTTTAAAAATAAAAGCAGGAGATACTATTGCTTTTGTTGGACCTTCTGGTTCTGGTAAAACTACTTTAATAAAATTATTAGTTGGTCTATATAAACCAACTCAAGGTCAATTATTGTTTAATGATACTGATGCGCAAACTATTGATTTAGATGCTCTGCGTCAGCGGATCGGTTTAGTTTCTCAAGATACTCAACTTTTTGCTGGTACTATTAGAGATAATTTATTATTTGTAAATCCTAAGGCAAGTGATAATGATTGTTTAGAGGTAATGAAATTAGCAGCAGCTGAAAGTATTTTAGCACGTTCTGACAAGGGTTTGGATTCTAAAATTGGTGAAGGTGGTTTAAAACTTTCTGGTGGCGAAAAACAAAGATTAGCAATTGCTCGAGCTCTACTACGAAAACCAGATTTAATTATTTTTGATGAAGCAACTTCTAGTCTAGACTCTTTGACTGAAAATGAAATTATCAATACTATTCGTGAGATTGAAAAAGCACGACCAGAAATAATCATGGTGATGGTAGCTCATCGTTTATCAACTGTAGCGCACGCTAAAACAATTTATGTTTTAGAAAAAGGAAAATTAATCGAACACGGTGATCATGAAGGTTTATTAAAAAAGAAAGGTTTGTATGCGGCCTTGTGGCG
>CAZHLU010000008.1:0-20813 GCA_964533435.1 uncultured Gammaproteobacteria bacterium
AAAGCTTTAAAATAATCTTCTATACCCTGCGCCCCTTGTTGCGGACTAAGTTGAAATTTGATTAATTCCGCAAAATTTTGATTACCAAAACTTTCCCATCTTTTTTTAACATTAGTCCAATTACAACGACTATTATAAGTGGTCTGAGGTGGAGCTTGTTCATTAATTAAAGAAAGCGTTAAAGTTAATTTAACTTCTAAACTTGGTTCACAGAGATCTAAACCAAGATCAGCAAAATAAGTACTGCTTAATTGCCCTATGAATTCACCAACTGCCGCTTCTTGAGCGTGTTGTAGACTTTTGCCTATACTTTCAGTCCTAAATAAAGGTTTACCCCCTGTGCCACCAGTAGCTAGCTCTGTAGCAACATTATAGGCCAAATCATTCATAAACATCTCCATAGTACGATTAGCCAAATCGGCACCAACAAAACCTTTAATCACATCATAGGCTTTTTCTACCTTATCCCAAACCCATTTTAAACTAGCCGTAACATCACTAGCTACGCTTACTACCCATTGCGCATTGGCTGGCCGTGGAGCAACGCTTACTGTAAAAATAAATGTCAATGTTAGAATAACAAGTGCAATTTTTTTATAAAGATACATAAGAAATATTTTATTTTTTATTGTTTACCAATTAATTGGTCTCTAATAGTTATTAACTCTGTTTCTGATAAAGCCTTAATTTTATCAACATCTGTGTCAGGTTGACTTAACAAAAAAGTCCGTACCTGTTCTGGTGTAGTAGTAGCAGTCCAAGAGTCTGTAGGCACAATTTGACTTTCTGCTACAATAGACAAAATATTTAACAAATCTTCATCAGTTAAATTAGCCAGTTCAGCCTCAGTCATACCTTGTGCTAATAAAAATTTACGAAATTCATTGGCTGTAGCCTGCTCTAAAGTAAGATCACCATTTAAAGCTAAATCGTTTAAAACACTAGCTAATTTTGTATCTGGAGTAATTAATTTTAATAAGCCACACTCCTCTCCAAAAGGACAAAGCGGATCATCTCCTTTAACCACTTCGTCGCCGTCTTTAATACCATCACTATCAGTATCATCTAAAAACATACTGGTATAATACTGATAAAGTTCCGCAAAATCCGTTAAACCGTCTTGATCAGTATCCTTATTTTTTAGTTCGGCAATAGTTTGTTCTTGGTTATCCTGGTTGTTTACTAGTTGTTCCTTTAAAAAATCCGGCAAGTCATAACTTACTGTTTTCTTTAAATTTCTATACCAATAATTAGTTACAAAAATCAAAATTAGCAAACTAATGATCGCCAAAGGCCAAAAAAAGCGATGTTTTCTGGCAACATGAAATTGATTAGTTGATAATTTAGCTGGCCTTTTAGAGTTGTCTTCGGTGCCCACTAAATCTCTAAGATCTAGCTCTTCACCGGTATCTATCTGATATAATTTTTTTGGCATTAGCTTAAAATAATCTGGCTTTATTATAACATAAATTTATAAAAACTCCAAAATAAATAAGCAGTCTTACTGCTTATCTAACCTTCAATTAAAAACCTTATAAAAAATTTAAAGCAAAGCAACTAAATCAAGCCAATTTTGAGTACTTAAATTTTCGGCTCGAATATTTTTATCTAAATTAAGCTTAGTAAAAGCCTGCTCTACCTTGTCTTTATCTAAACGAGTATCAGTTAAGATATTGTTAATTAATTTTTTCCTTTTTTGGGCAAACCCACGATGAATTAACTGCCAAGTAAACTTTTCATCCACTGGATAAGACCAAGCTTTAATATTATTAATATGAATTACAGCTGAATCTACTTGTGGCACAGGATAAAAACAAGTTTTAGGAACTACTACTGCCAAACTCGCCTCTCCATAAAAAGCTACTGCCAAAGAAAGTAGACTTTGTTTTTGATCGCTAGCTACTAAACGTTGTGCTACTTCCTTTTGTATCATTAAAGTCAGACTTTTAGGAGCTGGTTTAAAGCTCATAAATTTCTGAATAAACTTACCAGTCAGATAATAAGGAATATTAGCTACGATTTTATAATCTATTGCCCCATATTTAGATAATACCCCTTGCCATTGTTTCTCTTGTAAAGACAAAATATCTTGCCAAATTATTTCTAAATTAGGGCTAACTTTAGCTATTTTAGCTAAAGCTTGCTCAAAATTTTTATCAAGCTCCAAGGCAAGCACCTGCTTAGTTTTATTTACCAGATAAGCTGTTAATGCCCCTAATCCAGGTCCGACCTCTAAGACTAAATCGTTTGGACTAAGATCGGCTGTATCAATAATTTCTTCTAAAACAGAATCGTCAATTAAAAAATTTTGGCCCCTTAACTTATTCGGGGTCAAATGATACTTATTTAAAAGAAATTTTAATTCTTCAATATTCATATTTATAACAACATATACAATAAGGTCATGGCACCAGCTATAACAAAAGTCATTTTAAAGGCTAAAATATCTTGGCCAATATAAGATAATAAAATATAAATTAAAACAATAGCTAGTAGCTTGCCAATAACTAAGCTCATCTCAAAGAAAACAACATTACTCATGATATGGTGATGCTGATCAGACTTTAAAATTTTAGCACGTTCATAGGTAATAGTAGTCAAAGGCACTGCAATGGTATTTTTACCTAATCTAGAAAAAGTATCTAAAAAGAAAATGCCAGTAGCATTTACTACAAAAATCCTAATAAACCAAGCTAAAGAATAAAAGACGCTACCTAAGGCCAATACCCGATGTTTAATGCTCTTGTCTGATAATTTACCGATATAAAGAGTAATAATAGTGGTAACTAGCGTAGCTAAGGCAACGATCAAACCAGTATCTAAAACATTACTAATAACAATAGAAATAAAAATTGGCCAAATAACTAAAACTACAAATTCCTCACCAAAACCCAGGTAGGCAATCAGTGATTTGCGGTTCTGTTTGCTAAACAAATTTTTAAAAACATGACCATAAGAAAAATCCCCTGCTTCAAACTTTTCTTTAGTTATCAAAGTGGGAATATTAGAAGCAAAAAATATCAAAGAAACAACTACAAATAAAGTTGCATAACCTAAAATAGAAATAATCAGGCCCGCTAAAGCAGGGCCTACGATATAGACCAAGGAAGTAACAACGGTCATAGCGCTAACTTCTCTGCCTTCTTCTTTTTCGTTAGAAAATCTAGCAAAGTTAGCATGATAAGCTGGCCAATAAAAAGTCTTTTGCAAGGTATAAATCAAAGCTACTACATAAAATAATGAAGGATAATCTTTGATTAAATATAAACCAATATAGAAAAAAGCATACAAACAAGTTCCTAATAAAAGACTAACTTCGTAACCTTGTTTTTTAGAGAATTTAGCTCCCAATGGCATCATTAAAACATAGCCAATATAAGTTACTAAATAAAAAAGTAGTATTTTTTGTAGAGAATAGCCAATTTGGTATAAATAAATTGGTTCCCAAAACATAACCATGGCCAAAGCAAAATTAACCATGGTAGTGGAAATATATAATTCTTTAACTTGACGTTTGACTGATTGAGGCAGCCAAGTCCTAAATAAACCCAAATGCAACATTTTATTTTTATTTAAATAATTCTAAATTAATTGTCAAAGCACCCTGTCTTAAAATTTCTGCATTATCCTGAGAACATTTAATCATGGTAGTAGCTGGTTGAACTAAGAGATCACCGACATTGATAAATAAATCCGGTTGAAATTTACTACCAGCAAATTGCTCTCTAACACTAGCTGCTGTAAAACTAGAAGATTGCCCCGAAATATTAGCAGAAGTAGCAGTCAGTGGACACGCTAAAAGTGAGGCGATAGTTTGCGCTAAAGGATAACTAGAAACTCTTAAAGCTAAAAATCTATCAAAATGCGCTTGCCAATGATGATGCTTAAAAGGTAAAACCAATGTCAGTGGTCCTGGCCAATATTGACTAGCCAGTTGTCTAGCTAAAACACTAAAATCTACCAGAGAACTAGCATAAACAAAATCTGAAACAATTACTGGTAGATGCTTACTACTATCTCTTCCTTTGATCTGATAAATCTTTTGAACAGCTTTAGAACTAAAAAAATCAGCTCCTAAGCCATAAGAAGTTTCTGTAGGATAAACTATAACACCATCGTTTTGCAAAACTTCTAAAGCAGTCTGTAAAACTGCAATACGATTACTTGAGTTTAAAATAATCTCTTGCATAACTAGCTAGCAACAATGCTAATAATTTTATTTTTTATGTAGATAAATTTTTGAACACTCTTATTGTCTAAAGATTTTAAGACTTTATCTCTTTGCAAAATACTTTGTTTTAACTTTTCGTCTATTTCTGTATCTATTGCTAGTTCAATAGTATCACGCAATTTTCCGTTAATTTGAATGGCTACTGTTATTACCTTATTTTTTAATAAATCACTATTATAGACAGGCCACTTTGCTAAACTAATATCACCTTCATGGTCCAGCTGCCATAATTCCTCGCTAATATGTGGAGCAAATGGTGATAACAAAATTAATATATTGTGCCATGCTGATTCTGAGATATTATCTTGCTTATCAAAATGGTTTACTAAAATCATTAATTGAGAGATAGCCGTATTAAAACGCATGTTCATTATATCATCACCAATTTTTTTAATACTTTGATGCAAAATACGTTCACTATCTTGATCTAGTTTAGATTGTTTATCAATTTTAGTTTGCAAATCCCAAACCCTATTTAAAAATCTGACCAAACCAGATACACCTTTATCATCCCAAGCAATTGATTGATCAAAAGGACCCATAAACATAATATACATACGTAAAGCATCGGCTCCGTATTTGGCTATATATTCATCAGGGTTAACTACATTGCCTTTTGATTTTGACATTTTGACATTACCCTCGCCCAAAATCATTCCTTGGGCAGTGCGTCTTTTATAAGGTTCATCGCCAACCGATTTTGGTACCACGCCAATATCATACAAAAATTTAAAAATAAAACGAGAATACAAAAGATGTAAAGTTGTATGTTCATTGCCACCATTATACCAATCTACTGGCAACCAATATTTTATTTTTTTTGGATCAGCAAGTTGCTTGTCATTTTTATTATCAACATATCGAATAAAATACCAATTAGAACCGGCCCAATTTGGCATAGTATCAGTTTCTCTTCTGGCTTTTTGGCCACATTTAGGGCAAGTAGTATTGACCCATTCATCAATAACAGCTAAAGGCGACTGTCCTTCTGGGCCAGGCCTAAAATCTTTAACCTCTGGTAATTTAATCGGTAGATCACTTTCAGCAACTGGCTGCCAAGCACATTTTTCACAAAAAACCATTGGAATTGGCTCGCCCCAATAACGTTGTCGTGAAAAAATCCAATCATGTAGACGATAATTAACTGTGGCTTTACCAACTTTATTTTTCTTTAGCCAATTAACTATCTTTATTTTAAAATCATCAACTGTTAAGCCACTAAATTGACCAGAATTAATCATTACCCTACCATTTAAAGCTGGATAAGCTTCTACTTCTAAGTCGCCACCTTCAATAACTGGAATCATGGCTAAATTGTATTTTTTAGCAAACTCCCAATCTCTCTGGTCATGAGCAGGAACTGCCATAATAGCCCCTGTGCCATAATTCATAGTCACATAATCGGCCACAAAAACAGGCACTTGCTCTTTATTTACTGGATTAATTGCTTTAATACCTTTTAGCTCTACTCCGGTCTTATTTTTGCTTAAATCTGTTCTTTCTAGATCAGATTTAAGGGCAGCTTGCTTAATATAATCCTGGACTTCTTTTAGATTTTCAATCTGTTTAGACAATTCATTAATAATCGGGTGTTCTGGTGCTACTACCATAAAAGTCACACCAAATAAAGTGTCTGGTCTAGTTGTAAAAACTTTTAATTTAGCTGTTGTACTGGCAATAGCAAAATCAATTTCTGCTCCTTCTGATCTACCAATCCAATTTTTTTGTTGAACTTTGATCTGCTCCAAAAAATCTACCTTATCTAAACCATCAATCAAACGATCAGCATATTTAGTAATCCTCAAAAGCCATTGTTCTTTTTCTTTTTTGACAACTTCACTACCACAACGTTCACAAACACCATTGACCACTTCTTCATTAGCCAAACCAATCAAACAAGATGTGCACCAATTAATATTTTCTTTAGCCTTATAAGCCAACCCCTGCTCCCATAATTTAATGAAGATCCACTGTGTGAAGCGGTAATATTCTGGATCAGTAGTTTCTAAAAATCTAGACCAATCAAAACTATAGCCAGCTGCTTTTAACTGACGAATGAAATTGTCAATATTCTTTCTAGTTGTTTCCTGAGGAGGAATATTTTTTTTGATAGCATAGTTTTCAGCTGGCAAGCCAAAAGCATCCATACCCATTGGATACAAAACATCTTTACCCAAAAAACGCTGGTAACGACTAATAACATCCATGGCTGTATAAGAGCGCAAATGCCCGGCATGTAGGCCTTCACCAGAAGGATAAGGAAACTCAACTAAGGCATAAAACTTGTTATTGTTTTTTTCATTAGCCTGAAAAATATTATTTTCAGCCCAATATTTTTGCCACTTAGCTTCAATCTCATTAGCTTGATATTGATTAATTTTATCCATAAATTTTGCAAAATATAAAATTATTCTAACATTTTCAAGCTTAAAAATCAATGCAATAACTATTAATCAAACATTGACTAAAACGCTAATTTTTATTATGATATTAGTTAGTTTACTAATAAATATTTAAATTAGATTATATTAGTATTTTTATTAAAAAAATTCTCACTAAGTTAGCGATCCGCATAGCCGATGGCTTTATTTGGGCAAAAAAAAGATCTCCTAAAGCTCTACGTCCTTTGAATAAAGTTTTATTTATAATTGCTAAATTTACCCTATTGCCGATTGTTTTATTGATTTACAAAAATATTGTCTTAATCAAGATTAAATTAAAAGGCTTTAATTTACGAAATGCTAATTATATAAATTTTTTTAAGCGCATTTTGCCTGGCGTAGTAGTAGCTCTCATTTTTATTGGCACTACTACTCAAAATATTTTTGCTAAAGATTATAATACTGAAGAATATGCTAATCATACCTTATTATCATCTTTAATTAGAGCCGACGAAACTCAATGGAGTGAAATTATTGAAGACTCAGAGCCAGCTAAAGCTAACAATGAAAGTAATAGTTTTTTAGCTGAACAAGGAAATTTGCAAGAGCTTGTTTATAATGACCCTACCAACCAAAATGAAACTAATAATAATGATACGGGTGGCATTTCTGCTGATGCAACTAGCTTAGTAGTCGGCCCCGAAGAAAATGAACCAACTGTTATTACTCGCACCACTAACATCCAATATACAGTAGAAGCTGGTGATGTTTTAAGTACCATTGCTGATAAATTTAATGTTACCGTTAATACTATACTTTGGTCCAATAATCTAACTTGGACCTCAATGATTAAGCCTGGGCAAAAATTAACTATACCACCAGGCTCTGGTATTAATCATGATGTAGTGCGTGGTGATACTATTGCTTCTATTGCCAAAAAATATCAAGCCGATGCTCAAAAAATTATTAGTGCCAATGGTTTGGCTAGCGCTAGTGATATTCAAGTTGGTGATCTTATTTTTGTACCAGAAGGCGTCAAACCAACTCAGATTGTTTCCTCTTATAAACCACCTAAAAATAGTGAAAAACCACAAACCGGCAACGCCTATAGTGATGAATACGTTCCCCCAGCTGCAACTTCTGCTACTGGTACTAAATTATTATGGCCAGTCTTAAGCCACCGTATTACTCAATATTATAGCTGGCGTCACACTGGTTTAGACGTTGGTGATAAAGTTGGTAATCCTATTTATGCCGCTGAAGATGGCAAAGTAGAAAGATCTGGCTGGTCCAATGGCTATGGCAATAACATAATTATTAATCATGGTAATGGCGTACAAACACTTTATGGTCATGCTAGCAAACTACTGGTTAAAGCTGGCGACACTGTTTCCCGAGGGCAAACTATAGCCTTAGTCGGATCTACTGGCTGGTCTACTGGCCCACATCTACACCTAGAAGTCAGAGAAAACGGTGTTAGAAAAAACCCGCTAAACTATATTAAATAAAAAAACAACCCTGTACCTATCAGGGTTGTTTTTTTATTATATAAATTTACATCGGCAGACTATCCAAAGTACCAGGACCTAAAGGATTATAACCATTTTCTATTTCTTCTGCATCGGAATAGCCATCGCCATCGGTATCTACCTTATTAACATCAGTACCATAAAGATCTTCCTCAAAGTCCAAAAGACCGTCACCATCGGTATCTACTGACATATCTGGATTAGCTTCATCAAATTGTAAATAATTTTCCGGTGAAAAAAACTGTGACATTATCTTATTAGAAAAATCTAAAAATTTAATTGTGGGCTCCGGCTTAACCACTGTTTGAGCGCTAGCTTCGCTAATTTCATAATTTAAAACAATATCAAATTGACGACTACCAAAATCGTCTTTAAAAGCGATATTTAAAGCCTCAACATTAATCTCTTGAATAAACCTATTTTTGGTATTTATCCAAACTGATACTTTAGCTACTTCCAAAAATTTAGTCAAAAATCCTTTTTCATCATCCGTCATCTTACTATCGTACATTAACTCATCGATAGTCTTGATAAGATCATTTAATTTACCTGGTGCTACACTATAATCAAATTTTCTAATCTGGCCAGAAGGCGTTGGTTTACTCTCATGAGTATCTTTATAAGTAAAAAATTTTTGTTCAGTAACTCTTTTAAAAAATTCTTCTTCTTTTTTCTGGCTATCTTGCAAATATTCTTCTACTGATTTATTAGCATCAGCTGCATTGCTTTCATTGATCCATTTATCAATATCATCCATACTCACTTCTACCCATTCCTCCCCTAAATCAAGTGGATTTTGTAATGATGGAATTTCTAACTTATTTAATTCAGGCTTTACATAAATATTCTGATCAATTTTTTTAAAAAAAGTATTAAAATTAAAACTAAGATCCTTAGCATTTAAAGTTAACTTAATTTGCCCGCTAGATTGATTAGCAGATTGATGGTTATTATAAATAACACCTAAGCCAGCTCCCTCTAAAGAAACACCCTCCCCTAAACCAAGAAAGTCTTGATTACTACTTACACCTTTTTCATCTAAAATATCATGTAATTTTAAACTAAAACTAACATTTTCCTTATAATTTTCCCAGGTAGGTAAATCCGCTCCTCTGTTTAACCACATGCCCTGACCATAAGCCACATAAAACCAAGCGCCACTACCTAAAAATAATAAAACTATAGCAATAATGATAAAAGATTTAAGGCCAAAATGCCGTTTAGTCTTATTAGCTTGATTAACACGACTAGCTAGACCAGGATCCAAAGAAACGCCAGGCATGCCTAGTGGCTTACTGGCCATAGGCATAGTGCTAACCGGTATTGCTTCTGACTCACTCCCAGTAGATGGGTTTGGCGTTTGCGTTGATTGATTTAAATTTTCCATAAAAAAAATTAATTATTTTTTAAACGTACATAAAAAAAGAAAGTAACTAAAGCCCACATATAAAGTGCTGGCAACCAAGACCACATCCACCAAATAGTAAAACCAGATAAACAGGCTATTAGTACTATCATTTGAAATTTTTCTGTAGAAGTAAACTTTTCGTTAATACTAACAATTGATAAGCACCAAGCCAGAGACATAAATAAAATTACTAAAGTGTCTACTCGATAATTTCTAATTATATATTCTCCCCAATATTTAATAATTATTAAATACCCCAAGGCTACAAAAGAGTTTAAAAACAGTCCATAAATATCGGTCGCTTCCGCATTACGTTTAACTAAAGAATCATAAATAAGCTCAACTAAAGAGCCAACCAAAAAATAAAAAATAAGAGCAACTAATATTGCCACCAAAATAAAAAATAAATATGGCCAATATTGTTGCAATAAACTTAAAAAATATTCCTGATTAATCATTAGTTTAATTTCCAAATAGTAAAATTCAAGTAGCTAGCAAAACTAACCCATAATAAATATGGTATCAATAGACTAGCTGCCAATTTATTAATCGGCCAAAATTTAACTATAATAATTAAGATAAAAAACCATAAGAAAACAATTTCTGCTAAGGCCAGACCTGGATTCTTTAGACCAAAAAAAAGTACTGACCATAAAATATTAGCTAAAAGATGTACATAAAAAAACCATAAGGCTGATTTCTTAAGTTTAGATTTACTCTGACTAATATAATAAACAGAAACGCCCATTAAAATAAAAAGCAAGGTCCAAACTGGGCCAAACCAATTACTGGGCGGATTCCAACTGGGTTTGTTTAAAAATTGATACCAACTATTAATATTAGGTGTAGTAAAAATTGAACCAATAGCACCAGCAGCTAAACAAACACCAATATTATAAATTAAACTTAAGGCCGATTTTTTACCCATATATAAATAATTACCTTAATATTATAACATTTTTTACAGCAAAACAAAAATGACCCTTAGGTACACCTTGGGTCATTTCAAAATAATTATTAAGGTCGAGCTATATACCACAACTTATTAATACCTTGCCCAAAAACATCGCCCATTTTCTTATCTTTTGTATAATAATATAATGGTTGACCATTATAAGTTATCTGGACTTGACCATCACTACGTTCAATAGCACCTAAAACACCACTTAAACCAATGCCCAAGGCCATGTCAGCTTCATTTAAAAGTGGTGGCCACTCTTTACTACAAGCGTCAGAACACTTACTTTGACCGGCGGTATCATTTTTAAAGGTATACAAAGTAATACCTGATTTATCCACTAAATAGTTTCCTAAAATTGCATCACTGTTTATTAACAATACTATATTATTAGCAGTTGACTCTGCCTGGTATAGATTAGTAATAATTGATTTATTTGATTTAGCTGAAAATAATAATAAGGCTGAGCCAATAACCAAAAAATATAAAGCCATAATTGGCCAAAAGTGAGCTTGTTTCTTTTTATTTTGCATAAATTTTTATTAACACTCTAATTATAACACTTTTTACTTAATAAAAAAACTGTCTACTAAACAGTTGATTTGGCGGAGGCGGAAGGATTCGAACCTTCGATCCCTTTTGACAGAGATAACACTTTTCGAGAGTGCCCCATTCAACCACTCTGGCACGCCTCCTCGCAATCCTAAGAATATTTAATTTTACTTGTAAAGTCAAATACTATGTTTTATACTTAATAGGAAGAGGTCACTAAAATTTATTTAAAAATAAGCGTAGCCTCCGCACCAGCACAACCTTAAGGAGAAGGCATGCTACTGCTTGTCACCCTAACTCACCCTCGGATCTTTTACAAAGTCGTAAATGCTAAGCTCTACCATGAGCATCAAGTTAAGCTACCAGCTGGCCAATACGTTTTTCGCAAAGTTGTTAACCCCGTCAACCCAGAACTCAAGGACTGGCTTATCCTAGAGCAACCACAACTTATCAGTGCTGATTTTTCCGCTAATGATATTATTGGTGCCTGCTATGAATATATGCTTTTTTGGTGCCAAGCGCCAAGCTTCTTTGGCTTTAATGATATGATTATCTCAATGGAAGAACTTTCTGCTGTAGCTGTGGTCAATGACCAAACAGAATATATCGCGCCGCCACCAGCAAGTCTTGCTAAAATCATACACCTGCCACAAAACTATCCTCCTTTTGCCCGAGTACCCAAGAGACATCAATTTAGAACTTACATTACGACTCCGATCATCATCGGAAGAAGAAGGTGGAACCCGGCTGCTCGCCGGATCATGAGTTGCTCCTAAGCAATATACCTTCCCTGCCGCCGAGACTTACATCGGCGGCATTTTTTTATAAAAAATAGCCGGTCTGGCTATAACAAATTATATTAATTATTAAATAATTAAAGTCTCATGCCCTTCGACTACGCTCAGGGCACTCGATTCATGCACGAATAATGGTCAAAGGTGCTGATAAAGCACCGACGACCGCGAGTGAGTCTTTTGCTTTACAAAAGACGAATCGAGTGGTGCCGAAGAGAGGATTTGAACCTCCACGCCTTTTCAGGCACACGGCTCTGAACCGTGCGTGTCTACCAAATTCCACCACTTCGGCCTATGTATAAAACGACTAGTCGCATTATACTAGTAAGTAAAAATACTATCAAGCCACCCAATAAAATTGTTAACTTAATAAATATAAAATAAAAATCCTCCTAGCTTAGGAGGATTTTTTATCAAGACTAATCTCTAAATAATCAAAAGGTTCTCCAAAATTATACCAATTATCTAAACGACGAATAAATTTAACTGCTGACAAGCCTTGTAGGCGTTGACTAAGACCCGTTGAAACCCTGACATGCATACTAATTTTGTCAAAACCTCTTTGTTTAGCAATTCTTATCAGATCTTGAAAAACTAATCTAGCTAAACCCAAGCCCCGATGCCCAGGCTTAATAGCTATAGAATCTATATATAGAGCCTTATCATCTAAAGCAAAATCCTTGTCATACTTTATTAAATCCGGATATTCATCATTATGCGGTACAGCCGAAAGATAACCAACAACTTTTTTATTATTAAAAACTAATAGGTGTATACCTTTTTTATTTGAAATAATTGTTTTTATTTCTTCTGGACTAGATTGCATCAGTGGCGGAAAAACATCTCTTTCTATAGTCAGTATTTGTTCTAGGCTTTCTTGGTTAAAATCATGTAATTGTTTAACACTATCAACTGTGCTTATATTTTTTTTAATCATATATTATCGTTAAGTATCTGCAAGACTCCTTGATTATAATACAAAAAATAAACTGACTTATCTTTTGATTGTTCTAATAATTTATCTTTAAGCTCAAAAAAAATACGATCAGTTAAATACGTATCATAATTATAACCCCATAACTCAAAAACTAAATCCTCACCATAATAAGCTGCTTGCGGACCAGTAATTAATTTTTCCTTATTAGTAGTATGCCCTAAAAATTGATTGGCCTTATCTCTTTTTTCCCAAACAAACAAATCACCTGCTTTATTATCTTTATTTAAAAGTACATGAATGGGCAAAGATTTAATTTTTAACTTATGATCTGGATAATATAGATCAATTGCTTGCTCCACGGCATTACGTAATACTTGTGCTCCTTGTAAATTATCTGGTAAATACACAAAATAAATTTCACTATCTTTTTGTGTATCAATTTTTTGTCCAAACTCTAAAACTATATTTTCAGAAATTTGAGCAGCAGCTGACCAAATTTTATTTTTTTGATAAAGCAAATAAGCTGAGCTAATAAATATTAAAGCTAATAAAAACATTAACAACCGAGGCTGAGCTAAATGCCATCTAGCTATAAAATAGGCCAAAATTGGTATTAAAAACAATGCAGGTAAATAAACATACCTCTCCCCTTCATTATTTAATGGGTTAGGAGCTAAAGATAAATAAGGTATGAGAACTACTAAAAATAATAGAACGTAGGGCAAAATAATTTTAATTTTTTGACGTAAAATATAGATTAAGCCCCCACCAATAAGCAAGCTAATAGGCAGTATTATCTTTAGCTGATTTTTTATTATAGAAAATAAAAATATTCTAAAATATCCTGAGCTAAAAAAAGTAAGTAATAGATAATAAAAATTTTCTAAATATGCTTTAGGGTTAATATCTAGCTGACTACGTCCATAATAACCAAATAAAATACCAGTGGTCTGGTAGCGCCAGTAAAGATAAAAAAGTAACACTACTAAATAAGCGCCCACTAAATAAAAAACCTGTTTTTTATTAAAATAAATTTTAGACTGCCGGTCTCGTATCCAAGACAAAAGCAAAATAACTAAAGGTAAACTTAAAGCTATTTCTTTAGCTAGTAAAGCTAAGGCAAAAAATACCAAAGATAAACCGTAAATAAATATTTTTTGCTTTTCTTGGAAAAGCAAATAACTATAGATAGTTAATAAGAAAAAAAATGTTGATAATAAATGAGGAATAGCCGCAATCCAAGCTACTACTTCGGCATTATTAAAATAAACTGTAAATAATAAAGCACTAATAATGGCTATTTTATTACTAAATAATTTTTTTATTACTAAATAAAATAAAACTATATTAGCAAAATGGAAAAATAAACTAAATAAATGATAATATAAAGGATTTAAGCGCCCCCATTGATAAGCCAAATAATAAACTAAGTTCACCAAAGGCCCAAAACTACCTCCCTGACTTGCACCAGCATAGTTGGTAACAAAAAAATTTAGCGGGTTACGATTAATACTAACTGCTAACCATTCGAAATCATCGGATACAAAAAAAGCTTGTAAATTACAGTAATACAAGACAAGGGTTAAAACAAATAACAAAACAAAAAATAAGATTGTTTGCTGACGATAAATTAAATTCCTTAAGTGCATCTATATAAAATAATTTGGTGGACCGTGGGAGAGTCGAACTCCCGACCTCTGCAATGCGAATGCAGCGCTCTAGCCAACTGAGCTAACGGCCCTGAACTACTCGCCTAGCTCGAGTTCAGGGCCTTGCCCAAAACCTAGGAGAGCAAAATATTAAATTAAATGGTCGGGGTGACGGGACTTGCTACCGCGTAGCGGGGTCCCAGCTAAAGCGGGAAACCCAATAAAACTTTAACTAAATTTCTTACTTTTATTACGAAGAGTGGTCGGGGTGATCAGACTCGAACTGACGGCCTCAGCGTCCCGAACGCTGCGCGCTAGCCAACTGCGCCACACCCCGCCAAAGCTACCTAATTTTAGCAAAGATAATAATTTAACTCAATAAAAAAATCACTTCTTTAGTGATTCACTATAATACAACAAACAACCTATTTTGTAAATAAATATCTTAATTGGTAGCACAAAAAATTATGCTACCTAAAAAACATTTATTTCTTAGCTAATTTGCCAAGACTGGCCAAAACATAAATAGCCGAAATACCAACTAAGCCGTAAACAATACGAGCTAATAATGACATTTCGCCTAAAAGAGTAGCTACTAAATCAAATTTGAAAGCTGCGACTAAGCCCCAATTTAATCCGCCGACAATAAGCAAGATAAAAAATAGCCAGTCTAAACCACTTAAATTTTTCATAGTTTTGTTTCTTTATATTAATTAATAAAGAACCATAATGTATATATTATAACACAAAATTTAACTAATTAAAATTTTACTGTCATTAAAATCGCTCCCCCAATCATCATTAAAGCACCAATAACAATAGGTAAACTCAATGGTTCTTTTAAAAACAAGGCTGCCATAATCACTATAAATACTAAACTAAGACGATCAAGTGCTGAAACCGGAGCTGAGCCAGCTTTACTTAAAGCATAAAAATAAAATAACCAAGAGATTACTCCTGCCAAAGCACCAAGTACAATAAATAATAAAGCATTGCCATTAATAGTATTTAATTTAGCAAACTTACCTGTCAAAGCGGAAAAAATAATTAAAAATAAAGACATAACTATTACCCTAATAGTAGTAGCCAGGTTAGAATCAATATTAGCTAAACCCTTTTTACTAAAAATAGTAACCAAGGCCGCAAAAAATGCTGACAAAATACCAAAAATAATCCAAGTAGGCATAAATTTATAATAAATTTTATTAAAAAATATTTTTTAAAACTTTAGCTGTTAAATACTCTACAGGCGCGTGATTATCAGTAAAAATCATGGCCTTAGAAAAATCAAATTTATTTAAATCAATCTCTTTAGCAAGTAAGGGTAAAATAAATTCTTGATCTTCTTTATTAAGCTCTAAATTTTGCCAATCAATTTTCTGATCACTATTATACCCTAAAAAAATTATATTTTGCGTGCCAGTATTTTCTGGAGATTCAGACGCAAAAAAATAACTATTAGGAAAAACCGCTTGAAAAGTTTTTATTTCTGATAAAATAAATGGCGATTCTTTACCGTCTAAATCACCAATTAAATTAGCCATAAAAATGCCCTCACTGCTCATTTTATTTTTTGCCAGTTCAAAAAATTCCCTAGTAGTAAAATGAGCCGGCACTGACAAACCATTATAAACATCACTAAAGATAAAATCATATTCTTTATTTGTGTCATATAAAAACCTACGACCATCATCAGTAAAGTTATGTAATCGATCAGATTTAGTTAAAGCAAAATATTTTTGAGCTATCTCATATAAAGACGCCTCTACCTCAGACACATCGACTTCGGCATTAGGTAAATCGCGCAACATTATTTTTGGTATAGAATAAGCTCCACCACCTATAACTAAAGTATTTTTAATGTCTGATTTTAAAAATTTATGTAAAAAATAATATTTTGAATAATCAAACACTAAATCATCAGAGTCTAAAAAAGTAGCACTAGAACTTGCTCTATCTTGGATTAAAAACCTAACTTGTTTCCCCCTATACTCCCTGTCAAAAATGGAATACTTGGCATATAAACCATCATAGCTATAAATAATATTACGATTATTGACGTTAGCTAATAATACTACAGACGAAACCAGCAAAAAACTCAAAACAAGTACTTTGGTTAAAGTTTTTTTGCTTAATCCTATTTTTATTAATGGCAATAAACCTAATAATATTAATAGTATTGCCACCCCTAATACTATTTGGTTAATACCAAAATGGGGAATTAAAAAAAATCCAGTAAATAAACTACCAAAAATACTGCCCAAGGTAGACCAAAAAAATATTTCACCACTAATACTGCCTATGCCTTTTTCTGGAAAATATTTTTCCTGCAATTTAATAGTAAAAGGTGACAGGGTGCCTAATATTAAACTAGGAATAAAAAATAAAATAAGTGAAAAAAGCAAAGGTCCTGATATCATAGAAAATCTATAACCCATATAAGGTAAAAAGGATAAGGTTAATAGATGTAAAATAACTACAGCAAAACCACTAAACAAAATAATTGAATAAAAAAACTTTTCTGTCGGATATTTATCTGCTAATTTTCCGCCAAAATAATAACCAACACTCAAAGCAGCCAATACCACCCCAATCACACTAGAGACTGTATAAATAGTACTACCATAATAGGGTGATAAAATACGAGTAGCAACTACTTCAATGACCAAAACACAAGCACCAGTTAAAAAAACCACAATGGGCAAGACGTACTTTTTAAAATTATTCATCAACTATTTGATTTAATATTAATAAATCTGGAGCAGGTAACGGGACTCGAACCCGTGACCTCTTCCTTGGGAAGGAAGCATTCTACCAACTAAACTATACCTGCTTTAGTTAACTTAGTATATAAATAAATCCTTCTGTAATAAAAAAAATTAGCATAAGTATGGTGGGTATAGATGGACTTGAACCATCGACCCCGACTTTATAAGAGTCGTGCTCTAACCGACTGAGCTATATACCCTCGATAATTACTATGCTAATTATAATTAAACTATGATGTTTTGTGAAGGTGTTTAAAAAGTATGTAACAATTTCAATTTTTCCTGCATCCCATTTACTACTAATTGACGAGCATTTTCTAAATCTTTATCTAATATAAAACGGACAAAGCGTCGATTACCAGTAGCTGCTAGGTCTTTGCTTAAATCTAAAGCATTAACATTGCTAGCTGTATACAACCAAACTTCCGTTTGACTAAAATCTAATTGATAAAAAATCGTAGCCACCAAAACATTTGGCGTGGATAAAATCAGGTCTCTTACTAATTCTTGTAAATCTGTGGGCAAAGCCTCAACTTCATCGTGCTGTAAATAAGAACTAATAACAGTATCTTGCTTCTGCAAGCGTGATAATATTTTACCCCAATTTTTTAAAGTTTTTATATCTTTGGTTCGATAAAGACTTTCTATAATTTGTTGACGATCTGCTCCCTTAATTAGCAATAAGCTAGCCAGCTCCAATACCTGCGGTGTCACTTGCATTGATTGAAAACTATTAGTAGCTGCTATCATGCCCCCTAAAATACAGGTGGCTAAATCTTTAGTAAGATGTTTTTGTAAAGCATAATAACTAATTTCGGCAATGGAAGTAGCTTTTGGATCTATAATATTAAGTTGCCCAAAATTTTCATTTAGTATCTGCCTATCAATATTAATGATTGCTACATTTTCAAAAAAATGACGATTGTCTTGATAGACAGGACCCAATGATTCCAAATCAACCGCTCCTAAAACTAAAATTAAATTATATTTATAGTCACCAGTTTCTGCTTTTAAGTCACTACTGCTAAATACTCCCCCCTCTGGCAAAATATCTATGATTAGTTCACTGTCATTAATATCATAACTGAGTTGTTTAACTTTAGTTTTAGCAAGATCTAGCTTAATCTTAAATTTGCTTAGATCACTAATTGCATCTGTAAGCGTAAAAGTGCTTGGCAAAAATTTTAAATCAGATTTACCACCAATCAAAACGACATCAGCTTGTTTTTTTTGATTTATCAAAAAAATCTGCCAAGCTGCTGCACTACAGATTACATCAATACTAGGATCAGTAGGACCAACAATCAATATCTGCTGACCATTATTTAATAATCCACTTAGTTCTTTGAGTGGTAATTCCATAAATTATTTCCAAAACGACACTTAAATTTATAATAAAACATTATCTTTGTCAAGAATTCTAAGATCTATAACAAACAACAAAGAGCCCAATAGATTAGCATTGACTTTTTTGCCTAAATTTAGTAGAGTTAGAGCAAAATTAAAGCTAATTAGGCCAAAATTGAGCTTTAATTAAGCTTAAAAAGCTAATCCTTAACCTAAACAAATAATGAATACTTCAGTACTAGCTCGACAACTTAAAGTAACTACAGCTGAACTTTTGGAAAAATTGCCAAGTTTAGGTTTTGATATTGGCGCTAAAGCTATTAAAATTGATGATCGTTTAGCTCCAAAAATTATCGACGCCTGGAAAAGAGCTGAAAAAAAAGAAGCCTTTAAAAAAGAGTTGTCTAAAGTAACTGAAATCAGGGATAAAGGGAAAAATGACACTAACACTATTCAAAAAGAAGTAGCAATTGCTGATACTATTATTGTCAAAGATATGGCTCAAGCCATGAATTTGCCTGTAGCTAGACTTATGGCCGAATTAATGAAGAATGGTGTCATGGTGTCTTTAAATGAAAAGATAGATTTTGACACAGCTACTATTATTGCCGAAGATTTAGGCTTTAAAGTAACTAGACAAAATAGTAATGAGAATGAACAAGAAATTAGCTCTAAAGAAAAATTAAGCGAATTGTTATCTCATAGACAATCGGCTGATACCAAGCCTCCAGTTGTAGTTGTCATGGGACATGTAGACCACGGTAAAACCAAATTACTTGATGCTATTAGACAAACTAACGTCGTTGCTTCTGAAGCTGGTGGCATTACTCAACATATTGGTGCTTACCAAGTAACAACTCACAATAGACTTATTACTTTTTTAGATACTCCTGGACATGAAGCTTTTAAAGCCATGCGTTCTCGTGGTGGTCAAATCGCTGATATTGCTATTTTAGTTATTGCCGCTGACGATGGCTTACAGCCACAAACTTTAGAAAGCTTAAGTGTTATTCAAAAAGAAAAATTACCCTTTATTATTGCTATTAATAAAATAGATAAAGCTGGCGCTAATTTGGACCGCGTTAAACAAGAGTTAAGCGAACTCAATCTAACGCCAGAAGATTGGGGCGGCACCACTATCTGCCAAGCAATTTCCGCTCTAAAAAAAGAAGGTATTAATGAATTATTAGATTTAATTCTACTAGTAGCTGATATGGAAAATCTAAAATCCGGTAGCGAAGGAGCTGCTATTGGTACAATTATTGAATCAAATATTAATAAAAATGAAGGCCCAGTAGCTACTATTTTAGTTCAAGCTGGCACTTTGCGCATTGGCGATATGTTTATAGTTGGTAATATTCCTGGCAAAATTAAAACTTTGAAGGACTGGACTGGTAAAAGCGTTCAATCAGCAACTCCGGCTATGCCTGTTAAAATTTTAGGTCTAAAACAATTACCTCAGGTTGGAGAAATTTTAGAAGTGGTCAATGACAAAAAACTTTATCGTGAAAAAATAAAAAATTTATCTAGCTCCCAACTTCATCGCCCTGCTAATATTACTAAAATTAATAGCAACGAAGATAGTGATCTTGATGTTAATTCTTTAAATATTATTATCAAGTCTGATGTATTAGGATCAGCTGAAGCTATTGAAGAATCACTAAATAAAATAGATATACCAGGAGCTCGTGTCAAAATTTTGAAAAAGGGACTGGGCCTAATTAATGAATCTGATATTCTAAATGCTAGCGCTACTAATGCCTTAGTAATTGGTTTTCATATTAAAGAAAATAAAAATATTCAAAGCCTAGCTATTGAAAAAAAGGTTACTGTCCTCTACTTTGATATTATCTATAAACTACTTGAAGACTTAGAAAGTCGCCTCAAAACTTTGAAAATCAAGAAAACCATCCACAAAATTACTGGCAAACTCCAAGTACTTGCTATCTTTAAAGCTGGCAAAAACAACATGATATTTGGTGGAAAAGTAATTGAAGGCAAAATCAACAAAAAATGTAAAATTAAAGTTTTAAAAAATGGCGAAGTAGAAGCTATTGGTGAAATCGTTAACTTACAAGCTGCTAAAGAAAATGTTAATGAAGTAGTGGCTGGCTCTGAAGCTGGTATCGAATACAAAGGTGAACCAATAATTGCCGTAAATGACATTTTAGAATTTTTTGAAGAAAGTTATGAGTAAACGTACCGAGCAAGTATCTGCTCTACTACAAAAAGATATTAATGAGATTATTATCCGTGACT
>CAZHLU010000009.1:0-20090 GCA_964533435.1 uncultured Gammaproteobacteria bacterium
AATATAAGAAGTGCCTGCATTGGAAGTGGCAACTACAATTAAATTAGTAAAATCAACCGTGCGACCCAAAGCATCAGTCAAACGACCATCATCCATCACTTGTAAAAATATATTTAAAATATCCTTGTGAGCTTTTTCAATTTCATCCAAAAGTAGCAAGGCAAAAGGTTTGTGGCGAACCATTTCTGTAAGCAAACCTGGAACACCATTTTCAGAAGCGCCAATCAAACGTGGCAAAGAACTCTGCGTCTGATACTCTGACATATCAAGACGAATCATATTTTTTTCGTCACCAAAGTAAACTTGAGCTACGGTTTTAGCTAGCTCTGTCTTACCTACACCAGTTGGTCCCAAAAATAATAAATTAACAATTGGCCTCTTCTTATCTCTAAGTTCTGCCCGAGCACGACGTAAAGCAGAAGATACATATTTTACTGCTTCGTCTTGACCAATAATACGCTGATGAATCTCCGCTTCTATATTTAATAATTTAGCTGACTCTTGAGTAGTAACTTGAGTTAGAGGTATATTTGTTTTTTTGCTAACTAATTTTGCTACATCTTCAGCACTAATTAATTTATTAGGACGACGCGTTTGCGCTATCATAATACCAACCTCATCAAGTAATTCAATTGCTTTTTGAGGCAAGGCAGAGTCCGGCATATAACGATTGGACAATTCATAAATCTTTTCTAAAGCCTCATAAGTAAAATAAACATCATTTTTAGTTTCTACCTGCCCAACATGCGCTTCCATTATTTTGATTGTCTGATTTTTATCTGGTTCGCCAACTGTAATCTTTTTGAAAGTATTACCTAACTCGGTATTTTCAATAGTTTCAACATAGTGCTTTTGCGTAGTAGTGGCCAAAACTATAATCTTAGTTTGCCTAATTTCACTAGCCAAAACTTCAGCTAAATCAATGCCCTTATTACTCTGTGAAGATACACCGATTAAATTATGAATATTATCAATAAATAAAATAATGTTTCCCGAAATCGCCACTTCTTGCAAAATAGCCAGTAGCCTTTCTTCCATCTGACCAGCACCGGAAGCACCGGAAATCAAGGACGGTACCGAAATCGATACTAAACGCTTATCTTGAAACAAAGCTGGTACTTCTTCGGCTGTCATTAAATTAGCTAAACCTTCAATAATATTAGTTTTACCCACTCCCGGCGGACCAACTAAAATAACACTAGAAATACCACTTTCTGCTGTTTCTAAAATAGCGCTAATTTCTTTATCTCTAGCCACACAAATACCCAAACGACCAGCTCGAGACTGCATAGTCAAATCTTCAGAAAAAGCATCTAAAATTGGTGTGGCAATAGCTGTCCAAGCTCGATTCACATTACCTTTTGGTTTATAACGAGCTCGCGAACGGAAAAGTTGATAATTTTTATACAATTCTTTATTAATAGTAAGCCAAGCAATGACATTATCAATTTTATCTTCATCAACATTAAAATCATAAAAAAAGTTGCGAATCTCCGAACTAGAAACCACTAAGCCGTATAATAAATCAACTTCAATAATCCTTTGATCACGTCGACTCAACATGTGGAGATAAGCATTAAGCAAAGCATCTTTTAAATCTACGTGCAAAATTTCATTATCACCGTCGGTTTTGACAAGCTTAGTAATATTATCATTAATCACTTGCTGTAAATTTTCGGCTCCTAAGCCAAGGCGTGCTAAAACTAATTTGATATCTTTATCATTAAGTAGTTCATACAAAACTTGCCAAACGCCAACCGGAAAAACTTTTTTATATTGCGCATAGAGCCAAGCTTTATCTAAAATTAAAATAGTTTCTTTATTTAAACTACTAGCTAAATTATGTTTTACAAAAACATCGCTACTTTTTAATTTTTTCTGCTTAGCCTCTTCTCTTAAAGAGGGATATTTTAAACGATAATATAAATACATATCTAAAGCCACCAAAATAAATAACCAAAAACTATCAACTTGTGGCTTTGAGAAAAAATCCACTAAACGCATTGGATCAAACTGTACTTGATTTAAAATCAAATACAATAAAATCATGGTAAAGACGCTAGCACCAATTAAAAAGATGTTTATTATTAAATTAACCGTTTCTTTAAGCTCGCGTACAAAAATATGTAAATAATCGATTGGATGATCCCAATAATAAAAATTATTATTAGTAAAATAAAAACGCTTATAACCAAAACAAGCAGGACATGGCCTATTATTTACTTGACCTAAACCTTGGCAATTTTCACATGCTTGTAATCTTATTTCTGCCATATACCAACAGTGTTATAAAGCAAGCCTACCACCACTAAAGCCGGTAAACCCACCCAAAATATTACAATTGTAAAGTATAAAATAAATTGTCCCAAAAATAAAACTGACTTATAAGCCACAATCAAAAGACGCATAAAAAAACTAATAATCCGACCTTCTCGATCAGATTGACCAAACATTGGTTGAAACATATTTCGAAATAATAAGCCTAAGCCTAAATTTCTTTGAGCTTCTCTCAAATTAGCAAAAAAATTAAGCAAAATACTTTTAAGACCTGTGCTATACCACCACAATGGGAAATACAAAATCTCAGCTACTAAATCTAGAAATAATGCTTTAAAAGCTTTTATCAAAATATTGTTTGACATTACTTAAATTATAACATTTTTAGCAAAATAAAAAAAGTTAGCAACTTGCTAACTTAATTATTATTAAATTTTTTATTTTTAAATATTAATTTTACATACTAGGACACACACTAGTACAAACTGAACAACTAACATTACAATATGTATTTTTACTACACCCCACTGGTCCAAAATGAGGATCCCCCAAGGGGTCTGAACCACACGAACCACCTGTATAATCGCAAGTTTCATTTACAGCTATAACTATGGTGGCGCTACAAGTTGAATTACAATAAGTACCAGCTGTTTCTTTGACTCCATTACCACAACCTTGATTGATTAAATCATGATCATCGCAAGTTTCATGACCAGCCCAAGTATAACCATCACCACAAGTTGGAGTCATACAAGTATTTAAACAATCATCCGTATTGCTAATATTACCATCATCACATTGTTCACCAGCTTCAGTAATACTGTTACCACAAACTGGCACCGGACAAGAACCGCAGTCTATAGCGCAAGTGCTACAAGATTCTGTATTACCACAATAACCATCTCCGCACTGTTGTTTATTGCCAATAGTAGCAGCCAGCTCATAACTATCACAACTTTCTACATTATAATTATTACCATTTTTAACTAAATAATAACCAGTGTCATTATTTGATTCCACTAAATCAGGGTCAACGGGCAAAGTAGGCATAATCGAAGTAATAGCTGTAGAAATATCTGCTTTTACTATGCTAGTACCCGTCGCTGTACAAGCATAGGTGCCAGCTGTGCTACCGCCAGCTTTTACTAGCATATAAGGCGTGTTGTCACTTAAGCCACTTAAGGCTGCTGTCAAACTACCGCTATCAGTAGCTACTAACTTAATAGCTTTCTCGATAGACTCAACATCATATTTACGTTGTAAATCAGCAGCTTCGCCTAGACGCTTAGCTGGTTTTGTAGCAACATAAAAATAGCTAGCCATGGCTACTACGATAGCTACCACAATAATAACCTCTAATAAACTAAAGGCTAATCTAGATTTAAACATATAAAATATCTAGGATAAAATTAAAATACTTAAGGCTCTGGATTTTGTGGTACAGGGCAATCAGTAGTTGCTTGTGTGCAGGTATTATTACAAGCATCGCCTTGTCCATAATCAGAATAGGTATACCATTTACCACCAGAATAACAATCTTGAGTCCAGGCATTATAATCACAAACTTCCGCAAGATTTAATACTTGATAACAGCCTTTACAATATGTGCCATTTTGTAATATACCATCACCGCATCCTTCTTTAAGAGTATTGCCATCATCACAAACTTCTCCTGGATCAACTATACCATTACCACAAACTGGGAACTTGGCTTTGGATACTACTGAAATATTGACATCTGGATCATAAGTATCACAAGCACCAACCTCAATAGCACCACTTGCTGTACGAGTAATGTAATAACCAGTATCAGCAGCACTTGTCTTATCTGGATCAACTGGTAAAGAATTTAAAAATTTTAAATAATTTGGATCATCAATTACTAAACATGGTCTAGTTTGACTACCACAAGTTACTGTAGCGCTTTGACTACACAAAACATAAGTTTCTCCAGCCGCAATAGTACTACTAGCAAAATCACCAGGCACACCAACATTATCTAAACTATAAAGCTCCAAAGCTTTAGCAATGCTTTCAACCTCTTGCAATCTTTCTGCATCTTTTGCTTTTCCAACTCTAGCCAAAGGATCTTCATTTAAAAAGATAGCGGCCATCAAGATAGCAGCCACAGCTACAACTATTATCAGCTCAATCAAATTGAAGCCTAATACATTTTTATGCCAAACACATTTTTTACGCATAGTACAACGAGGACATTTATTAATTTTTTTATTAAACATAATATTTATACTAATTATCTATATAATAACATATTTTGCTCTTTTTGGTAAATTAATAAATAATGTTATATTTTTTTATTTTTGATTCCCGTCCTAATCTCTTTCATCATCTCCAAATAAAAGCGCAAATTATTGATGTATCGTCATCAGATATAATCCAAGCACTATAAACAAAAGACTGATTATAATGCCCAGTGGCGCAAAAAGTGTCCGAGATAATTGATAAAGTTTGTCTGGCCCAAATATTTTTACCCATAATCTTGACTCGGGCCCTTCTGCAAAAATCCATTTGTAGGAAGAATAATCGTTGGAATAGTAGGCACGCAGATTAACCAAATATTGATCACGATAGGATTTCGATGTTAGTAGTAATATCGACGGCATCATGCCAACAAGTCCGGCAAAAACAAAACCAATGGGCCAAAAAAGAGACGTAGAAAATTTTGCAAAATAGTTCATATGATTTAATTAATTATATCTCCCCCTGCTTTATATTCGCTCTAATCTCTTTCATCAAATCTAGATAAAAAGCTAGATTATTGAGAGTTGCCAATCTAAGGGCCAAAGGCTCTTGGCTCTTAAATAAATGATGCAAATAACCACGAGAATATTGTTTTAAATTAGTATTATTAATCGGCGTTAAATCGCCTGCAAATCTAGCATTGGTAATCTGAATAGTTTCGTAAAAATTTTTTTTATTTAAATCTTTATGTTTCCATAGATAAAGCCTACCATGTCTAGCTTCCCGAGTCGGGATAACACAGTCAAACATATCAATACCTTTTTTAACAGCATTTAAAATATTTTCTGGATAGCCAACTCCCATTAAATAACGCGGTTTGTCTTTTGGTAGCAATGGTACGGTATAATCCAAAACCTGATACATAGTTTCATTACTTTCACCAACTGCTAGGCCTCCTACTGCAAAACCATCGAAAGCTATTTTACTTAGTTCTTGGACTGAACGTTCCCTTAATTCTTTATCATCACCACCTTGAACAATCCCAAATAATAATTGTTTTTTTACTTTTTTATTTTTTTTCTCTAAAACTTTTTTATAATTATAAGCCTTCAGTGCCCAATCACTAGTACGCTCTAGAGCTTGAGTTATCTTTTCTTTAGTACTAGGCAAACCAACGCACTCATCTAAAACCATCATAATATCGCTACCTAAAGCCACTTGAATGTCAATTACTTTTTTGGGATTTAAAATATGTTTAGAGCCATCAAGATAAGAAGTAAAAGTAATATTCTCACCTTTAATCTCTCTCATTTTAGATAAACTAAAAACTTGGTAGCCACCTGAATCAGTTAAAATCGGCAAAGGGCAGTCCATAAATTTATGTAAGTTGCCAAATTTTTTAAAAACTTGAAGACCGGGCCGTAAATAATTATGATAAGTATTAGAAAGAATTATTTCAGCACCCAAATCTTTTACTTCTTTTACAGTCAAACTCTTAATAGCTGCTTTAGTAGCAATTGGCATAAAAAAAGGAGTATTAATACTGCCATGAGCAGTAGTAAGTACTCCGATTCTAGCTTGAGATTTATTTGAACTTTTAATTAACTTAAACATAATTATCTGACAATACCAATTGGCTCCGAACTATTTGAAACTACATCAGAAGTTTTTAATAATTTTGACCTAATTTTTACTTCTTCTAAACCAGAAGCTGTGACCGTAGTAGAATTCAATAATGACATGACCTGGCCCTGGTCTTCGGTATTTGGTTTTATCTCAATCAAGAAAGAAACTGCCGTTGGCAAAATAACTTTATCAAATTTTGGTAAATCCCAAACTAGATTTCTAGTATCAGTATCAAAACTTAAATTTCCTTCCTGAACATCTGTCACTTCTATAAAAGATACATTCGGCGGCAAAGTACTTTCTACTTTTACTGTATCAAAATCACCAGTCTGATCACTCAAAGACCAGACTACTAGATAACGAGTTTCTACTCCTACCTGTGGTGGCACTAAACCACTACCCACACGCCTACCCGCTAAATCCCAATAAATGCCATTGTTAAAAGTAATACTTTGGCCCACTGTTAAAGTAAGCGGTTCACTAACCTGCTCCCAGGCAGGTAAACCATCAATATTTATTTTAATAATATTATCAAGCATACGATCAGCCTGGGGACTATTCACTACCTTTACTGACCAAGTAAAGTTTTTAGTTTGACCCTTACTCCAAGTTGATAACTCTTTATCTACTTGTTTATCCCAAACTAATTTAGAGCCATCATGTTGAGCAACGGTATCTAAACTTGACCAATCTAAGACCGAACCATCAAGCAAGGCAGAAATTACCACATCATTAATATCCGTATCGCTATTATTCATGACTTCCAATTCATAACGCAAAGTATCACCCCAATTAACCGTTTGATTATCAGGACGATTATTTATCTTTAAATTAACAGTAAATTTTGGATTAATAATAGCAATATTTTTTTCTGATCTACTTAAACGACGAAATTTATCATTAACCTTACTACCTAATTCCGCTACAAATTTTTGCTCTGGTTTAGCATCAGCGCTAAAACTACCTTTGATTACCACTACTTTTTCTTCATTGGGTTGTAATTCTACTGGAAAGTAGTCGCCTTCCTTATTTGGATTAGTTTCTTTGATATCTAAATCATCGGGATACAAAATATCTAGAGATAGGCCGGTGATTATTTCATTAGTTAAATTTTTATATTTAATCTGAAATTCTTGTTCAGTATTAATCAAAGTCTTATCTGGCCCTTCAAGGCTTAAAGATAATTTACTATCTTTAATTTTAGTACTAAGTTCTTGTCCTAAATTAAAATCAGAGGAAAAATTATCAGGCTGATAATACATGATAAAATTAGCTAGCAATTCTTCATCTTTATTACCAACTAATTGGCCTTTGATTTCAAATTCCATTTCTTGACCTGGTTCAAGATCTTTTAAGTCCCAAGTAGTAGCATTAAGGTCGCTAGGCTCAATAGTACTTTCATCAAAATAAAAACCAGCTGGCCATTTGACACTTAATTCCATTTTCTTTAATGGTACTAAATCCAAATTTTTATATTTAATTTTATAAACCGCCTGATCACCGGAAATAATTTCACTAGGACCAGTTACCATTAATTCTAAACTATCATTAATTTTAATGGCTGGACGCTGATTCCAATAATAAAAGCCACCTACTGCTGCAATAAATAGTAAAAATAAAAACCATAAACAACCAGCTCGACTGCGCTTAGGTTTAACTAGTGATCGGTATTCACTAGGAACTGGTCGCTTAATTTCTTTTTCCTGAATTTTGCTCTTACGACTAGTATTTACTTTTACTCCATCTAAATTTTTACCCATATTTTTTTGTTTTATATATAAGAAAGTAATCTAAAGCTTTGTGGCGCACTTTCAAAAACAGTTTGATAATAAATCTGCGATATCTGTCCCCATTCTTTATTTAAATCAACTGATAAATTAGAGTCTAAAAGTTCTTGCCAATCTTGTTGTAAAATATTTTTTAACCAAAGAACTAAATCCTGGCTAATTGGCCAAACCTGATCCTGACCGTGTTCCTGACATATTATACCACGACCAGGCATATAATAGTTAGCTTGCTCAAATCTGGCTTTACCACAAACTAAACATTTATCTAATTGCTGCGCATATCCTAAAAGACCTAAATATTTCCATAAAAAAGTACGTACTAATAAATTTTTTTTAGTAAGTGATAGCTCTGCCTCATTTAACAAATTTAAGATATTATCTACTAATAAAAATTCTTTAAATTTATGCCCTAAACTATGGTCGTGTAAAAGCATCTCAACAACTGCTGAAGCTAAAGTCAAAAGTTTTAAATCTGTTCGCAAATTACTAAAATCTTTTAAAATAGTAACTCCAGCTAAATGATCACGTTTACCACGGCCGATCATTACTCTCACTTTAGCAAAAGGCAACATGTGTCCAGCGAGTTTATTACCTGGCTTGGCAGCCGAACGTAAAATTACTGACACTATTCCTTCTTGAGGTAAATATAAATCATAAAGCCGATCTGCCCGTGACATAGGCCGACTACGTAAAACAAAAGCTTCGGTCTTAAAGGCCATTATTTAATTCCTAAAATAATTTTAGCACCTTCAATGTCTAGTTCTGTTTGGTAACTAGGTTTAACTTGCATCAATACCAAATCACCAGCTGAAGTGCCTTTTACTAATTCACTGTTATACTTTTTCATTAAACCCAACAAATAATCAGAGTCAGTTTGATATACTTCGCTTGGTTTATCCTGTGGTTGCAAACCTGCTTCTTTACGTAAAGCATTGATAGTACGAATAATCTCTCTAATCACACCCTTGTCTTTTAGCTCTGGAGTAATATTGGTATCTAGAGCAATTTGAAAATTATCTACCACTGATTGCTCCCAATTTGGTTCCATTTTTATTTCCGAAACAATATTAACTTCTTCAACATTTAGTTCTTCTGCAATGATATTTAAATAATCTTTAACTGAGCCTGAATTTTTAGTTACTATTATTTGTGCTAAAGGTTGACGTACTTTAAAACCAGTTTTAGATCTTAAAGCGTGAGCAGCCTCTACTATCTTACGCACCAAAGACATTTGCTCTAATACTTTATTATCAACTAATTTCTTTTCAAATTTTGGCCAACTGGTCAAATGAACCGATTCTTCATTATTTATAAATTCTTGATAAATAATTTCAGCGGTCATTGGTGTAAATGGGGCAATAATTTTAGCTAGAGTTTTTAAGACATAACCCAAAGTAGCAATAGCTGCTGCTCTATCATCCTTATCCTCACCTTTAAAACGATCACGACTACGACGTACATACCAAGTAGAAAGTTCATCCACAAAATCAAATAAAGGTCGTGTAGCTTGGACTAAATTATAAATTTCCATAGCTTGAGACACTTCTTGATTCAAAGTTTGCAGACGACTGATAATCCATTTATCTAAATCGTTATTTAATTTTTTAGGCAATTCTTCAGCACTCAATTTTTCCTCGCCTCTAAACATCAAATAAAAATTCAAAATATTTTGTAACAAGCCAGTAAAACGGCGATAAACTACTTGTAAATCTTTTTCTGTAAAAGCTAAATTTTCAGCTAACATCACTGGCGAAGAAAGCAAATACAAACGCATAGCGTCTGCACCATATTTTTCCATAATCACATTAGGATCTGGATAATTTTGTAAACGCTTGCTCATTTTCTTGCCGTCTTCTGCTACCACAATGCCATTTACAATTACATTTTTAAAAGCAGCTTGTTTTTTGATGGCCCCAGAAATAACGTGTAAATAATAAAACCAAGCTCGAGTTTGATCGGTGCCTTCAGCAATAAATTGAGCAGGAAATTTTTTATCAAAAGAATCTTTATTAGCATATGGATAATGTGCTTGGGCATAAGGCATAGAGCCAGAATCAAACCAAGTATCAAGTACATCTGGAATTCTAGTCATCAGACCGCCACACTTACAATTAAAGGTAACTTTGTCAACTACATGTTTATGTAAATCCGTTACAATTTGTCCACTAGCTTCTTTGAGCTCTTGAATAGAGCCAAAGACTATTCTCTCTTTACACTTATCACATTGCCACATCGGAATAACCGAAGCCCAAAATCTTTGCCGAGAGATTGACCAATCACGGGCCCCTTCTAACCAATTACCAAAACGACCAGCCTTAATGTGCTCTGGAATCCAATTAATATCTTTGGCGTATTTTAATAAATCTTTTTTAATTTTAGTAACTGACACAAACCAAGATGAAGTTGCATAATTAATCAAAGGAGTTTCGCAACGCCAACAATGTGGATAGCTGTGTTCGTATTGTTCTTTAGCAAAAAATAAATCTTTAGCTACTAAATATTTCAAAACCTTAACATCGGTAGACTGCACATCTTCAATCGGCTTAACGTGTAAACCGGCAAAATCAACTGCTTCTTTATTAATAGTACCACCCATAGCTACATGCTGAACAAAAGGCAAATTATGCTCTTGTCCTAAAGCCATATCATCTTCACCAAAAGCTGGGGCAATATGCACAATGCCAGTACCATCTTCTGTAGTCACAAACTCAGCACTATACACTTGCCAACCATTATCTCGATTAGTTAAATTTTTATCATTAGCATAATAGTCAAACAATGGTCGATATTTTTTAGTAACTAAATCTTTACCTTTAAATTCTGCTACTATTTCTGGATTATTAAATTTATCTTTTAAAGATTCAAATCTAGCTTTAGCTAAAATATAATATTTAACTTTAAAATCTAAACTAGAAGGATTATTTGTAGTTAGTGGCTCAATATTTTTACCTTCAATAAACTTATCTTTAACTTTTATATAATCAATATCTGCACCTACTGCCAAAGCCACATTACCAATCAAAGTCCAAGGCGTAGTTGTCCAAGCCAAAAAATAAGTACCCGGCTCATCTACTAACTCAAATTTAGCAGTTAAAGATAAATCTTTGATATCTTTATAACCTTCAGCTACTTCTTGTTGTGACAAGGTAGTTTCACAACGTGGGCAAATATGCATGGACTTATAGCCTTCATAAACCAAACCTTGGTCATACAAAGATTTAAATACCCACCAAATACTTTCCATATAATCTGGATCCATAGTACGGTAGGGATTTTTCATATCTACAAAACGTCCCAAACGATTGATGGTTTTTTCCCACTCACTAACATAAGTCAAAACTTTAGAACGACAAGTTTCATTAAATTTATCAACTCCTAATTTATAAATCTCTGATTTGGATTTGATACCTAATTCTTTTTCCACAATATTCTCTACCGGCAAACCATGACAATCCCAACCCCAACGGCGCTCTACCCGATAGCCTTGCATAGTATAATAACGTGGCACAACGTCTTTCATAATGCTAGCCACTAAATGACCGTAGTGCGGTGTGCCAGTAGCAAAGGGCGGCCCATCATAAAACAAATAATCACCCTTAGGCGCATTACGCTCTACTGTTTTTTGAAAAATATCTTGTGCTTGCCAAAAAGCAATAATTTCTTGCTCTCTATCTTTAAAATCAGCCATAAAATTACAATTTATTAAGTGTTGCTTATTTTAACTTAAAATATCGGCTTTGACAACTTAAAAAAATAAAGAATAAACTTGTTGCCACCAACTCTTTTTTTGCTTTTTCCTACCTTTAGCTACATATACCTTTTGCTGACAAGTAGTTGGTAGTAAAAAGATTTTGTCTAATTTTTTACGCATAAATTTTATAAAATATATATCTATAAACCTCTCAAAGCTCCCGAAGCATGGTAGGAAGCTTTAAGAGGTGTTTATAGCAATTTTTTAATCTCACTAATAGTGAGACGTTTTTTGCTTTTCAAGCCTTCAATTTTGCGTAAACGGGACATAGCCTTATCAGCATCATAAAGACGATAACCACCCTTACTAATAGCATCAGCCTTAAGCAAGCCTTCTTGGGTATAAAAATGAATAGTAGAAGGTAAAACAGAAAAACGACGAGCAAGCTCGCCAATTTTTAGTAAATTATTTTTATCCCCTACTTTGACCATAAAAGCACTATAATTATAAAACATAAACCATAAAGTGTAAAGTACTACTTTATACTTTATGGTTGTGGATAAAATAAAAAATACACTAACCCTAGCCAAGTTAAAAGAGTAATATCGACAGAATTTTTGACAAAAAAAATTATAATGCTATTATATTAACGGTCTTTACTCTTCAAATGACAAGACTAAAAACCAACAAGGGGGAGTCAAAATGTTGTTGTTATGGATCTGTATTATCTGTACATTTACAGGTATCATTATCTCATTGATCGGTCTCAAGAGAATGCCCGCTGATCAAAGACGGGCCCAACGCTTTCGCTTCTTCCTGGCCATGACTGGCCCTGGTAGCACCGCTATTAAAATCGGTACTTCGCTGATCATTGCTAGTGCCATGTGCGAGCTCCTTCACCATCTTCCTTAAACTCTTCATACAAAGAGTAATCGAAGATCTAGGGGGCAACAGAACAACTCCTGTTGCCTCTTTTTTATTTTTTAAAAAAAGGGTCCAAAACTTTAAGTCTTAGGCCCTTTTAAAAATTAATTTAATTTGATTTATTGTTGTTTACTCTTCATAATCTCTTTATAAACTTCGGAGTTAGTACCGATCTCCTCTACGGCCACTACTCGATCCCGACTAATTTGTAATAAACCAGTTGGCTGATGTACTTCTTGACCACGATGCACCAGAACCGGTACTTCTACTACCTGAGGTTCATCACCCTCTTTTTCAGCTGGCACTGTTCTTTGCTCTGTCTGCAAATAATAAACATCATCTAAGTAAATATAATTTGCATCTTCTTTGGCAACTTTAGCATAGTAATATTGATTGTTATCCAGATAAACTACCTTATAAGGCAAAACTTTTACTACTTTAGATTGCTTTTCCATTGACCACCACATCATCCCTAATAAAAGCAAAACAATAAAAACTAAAATGTAGGCCAATAGATTATAAGATTTTTTGGCTGATTTAGACGAAACTTTTTGAGAAACAAATTGATCAAAGTCCATTAAATCTGCGGAATTTTTAGGAGCAGCTTTGACAGCGGCTGTAGTTTTAGCACGAGGCATAATTTTAAAAATTTTATAAATAATAATAATTTAATTATTCTAATAATAGCAATTTTAAACCTAAAAGTAAAATGCTCAAATTTTACAAATAAATTCATTTGTATTATTATTTGATTATTAAATAAAAAAACAGGCATCCTTTAATCATTAATTATTAAGAGGATGAACAAGAAAAGCGATTATTTTTTATTTTTCTTTTACAAACTAAAAGGCCTAGGTTTAAAAACTATTTATTCTTATTTAAAAATTTTTGCTAGTGCTGAAAAATTTTATTTAGCTGCCTTTGAAAATAGTAAACTTCTAGATAAAAAAACTCTGTTTATTATCCAAGAAAAACAGCGAGACCAAACTTTTATTAAAAATATAAAAATAGAATGGTCTCAAATCAACGCTACTTATTGTACTATTTTGGATCCCGACTATCCGCCCTTGCTAAAAAATATCTACGACCCGCCTTTGTTTTTATTTTATCAAGGCAATAAGAAATTACTGACTAGCAATTTTTTACTTACAATGGTTGGCTCGCGTACTTTTTGCTCCTACCATCAAATCTTAAGTCAAAAAATTATTAGCCAACTCCAATCCACTCCTCTAATCTTAGTAAGCGGTTTAGCACTAGGCATTGATACTCAAGTACATAAATCTGCCTTAGAAAATAATTTAGCCACTATTGCTGTTTTGGGATCTGGTTTTTCCCCCAGGGTACTTTATCCAAAAAGTAACTTGGCATTAACCAAAAAAATTATTGCTCAAAATGGATTAATATTAAGTGAGTACCCGCCGAACACTGAAGCTGCCACTTATCAATTTCCCAAACGTAACCGTATCTTGGCAGGCTTAAGTCCTTTGACCATTATCATTTCTGGAGCCAAAAAATCCGGCACCTTAATCACTGCTCAACTTGCCTTAGATGCTGGCCGTGAAGTCTATGCTCTGCCTGGCAATATTAACCAGACTTTAAGCCAAGGACCAAATCAATTAATTGCCCAAGGCGCGCAAATACTCCTAGCTGCTGATGATATTTTAAATTTCTATAATTTAAGCAGTAGCAAAAGCCAAGCTGCTTGCTTAAATGAGATTGAACAAAAAATTATTAAAATACTAGAAATTGAAGCTCTACCCAAAGAAATTATTGCCCAAAAACTACAATTTAAGCTAGCCGATTTACAAACCATTATCTCTAATTTAGAACTTAAAGGCTTAGTAAAAATAAATATCTTTAACCAAGTAGAAATTAGCTAGCCTTGCCAAAACCAATAATTTATTGTATAGTCAGCACTAATTTAACAAAAAATATCATTATATGTCTGATTTAATTATCGTTGAGTCCCCCACTAAAGCTAAGACTATTAGCGGTTTTTTAGGTAAGGGTTACAAAATAGAATCTAGTTTTGGCCATGTCCGTGATTTACCAAAAAGTAAATTAGGGGTCGATATTGAAAATAATTTTGAGCCAACTTATGCTGTACCGATGAAGGCTAAAAAAGTTGTTACTAAACTAAAAACCTTAGCTGCTAAAGCTGACAATGTCTACTTTGCGACTGACGAAGACCGCGAAGGAGAAGCTATTTCTTGGCACTTACAATACTTACTAAAAGTACCGGCTAAAAAGCAAAAAAGAATTGCCTTTCATGAAATTACTAAAAAGGCAATTTTAGCAGCCCTTGAACATCCTCGTGATTTAGATATTAACTTGGTTGATGCTCAACAAGCTCGCCGTATTTTAGATCGTTTAGTTGGTTATAAGCTTTCACCACTACTTTGGAAAAAAGTAGCCAAAGGCTTATCAGCTGGCCGAGTTCAATCAGCTGCTTTACGCTTAATAGTTGATCGTGAAAACGAGCGTAATAATTTTCAAGTACAAGAATATTGGACAGTAGAAGGTTTAGTCAAAAAAGACTCATCCGATGCTTTTAAGGCTGCCGTTTGGCAAAAAGATCATAAAACTTTAGATAAATTTGATTTAGACAAAGATCAGGCAAATCAAGCAGTTGCTGATATTAAGAATTCTCAATTACTAGTCACTGAAGTTGGCGCTAAAGAAATGAGTAAAAATGCACCCGCTCCATTTACTACTTCTACTTTACAACAAGAAGCTAACCGTCGCTTTGGTTATTCTGCTAAACAAACCATGATGCTAGCTCAACAGCTTTATGAAGGTATTGCTTTGGGCAGTACTGGTAATGTTGGTTTGATTACCTACATGCGTACTGACTCACACAATTTATCACCCGAATTTACTGCCACTGCCGAAGATTATATTAAAGATAATTTTGGCGCTGATTTTGTCACCAAGGGCGGTAGAATGCATTCTAAAAAAGCCAAACTAGCCCAAGAAGCACACGAAGCTATCCGTCCCACTGAACTAACTAACACTCCGGAATCTATAAAAGATCATTTAGATAGTAAACAATTAAAATTATATACCTTGATTTGGCAAAGAGCACTAGCTTCCCAAATGACTAATGCTATTATTGAAACCACTACTATTATAATAGAAGCAAATGACACTCCTTGGACTTTAAAAACAACTGGTTCAGTAATCAAATTTTCTGGTTGGCAAAAAGTTTACCAAACAAAGTCTGAAGAACAGATTTTACCAAAACTAGAGCAAGGTGATAAACTACAATTAGAATCAATGGATGCCTTACAACATTTTACTACTCCTCCTGCTCGCTATTCGGAAGCAGGTTTAGTACATGCCATGGAAACTAAAGGTATTGGTCGCCCTTCTACTTATGCTCCTACTATTGCTACTTTAGTCAATCGCAAATATATTGAAAAAATTGATAAACGTTTAACACCTACTGAGATTGGCATTATTGTAAATAATTTATTAGTTGAACATTTTCCAGATATTGTAGATTATAATTTTACTGCCCAAATGGAAGATGACTTAGATGCCGTAGCCAATGGTGAAAAGAAATGGCAACCAATTATTAAAGAATTTTATATGCCTTTTGCTAAAAACTTAAAAGAAAAAGAACAAATTTTAGACAAAAAAGAAATTACTGAAACTGCTACTGATGAAGTTTGCGAAAAATGTAAATCACCAATGGTGATAAAATTGGGCCGCTTTGGTAAATTCTTAGCTTGCTCCAATTATCCTGAATGTAAAAATACTAAACAAATTGGCGACGATGGCAAAATAGAAGCTCCTGAAGAAACTAAAGAAGTTTGCCCAAACTGCAATCATCCGATGATTATCAAAACTGGACGCTTTGGTAAATTCTTAGCTTGTTCAAATTATCCTGAGTGTAAAACTACCAAGAGAATTAAGCAAGGCACTGGCGTTACCTGTCCAAAATGTGGTGAAGGTGAAATGTCAGCACGCAAAGGCCGTGGCGGTAAATTCTTTTATAGTTGCGATCAATATCCAAAATGTGAACATATTGTTTGGAGTAAACCTACTGGTGAACTTTGTCCAAACTGCAAACAGCTTTTGATTCTAGGACCAAAGGACAGCATCAAATGCGAATCATGCGATTATACTAAATAAAAATTAAAGTCCGCTAACAGCGGACTTTTTATTTTACTAAAAAGAAAAAGAGGCTGGTCTTGTGTCACTCGGAATTGAGTGAAGCAAGACCAGACCTCGTATCAAGCAGCGGCGTTGTTGCCGTTACTTCTTGCCGGTCTGGAGAGCGTTCGAGAACGCAGCCCAGAAATCCGACTGGCGATAGTCACGGAGGGCCGCACCGATCTCGGTGCAACAGGAGAACAGATCATCGTCCCCTTCGCAGTCGAGGTGAAGCTGATCGCCGCCGGTCACGATGCTCGCGCCGCAACTGTCGACCAGCTGAATGTACACCGGGTACTCGCTCTGCGAAGAGAAATAGATCTGGAGATCGATGCCCAACTCAACGACGATGGGTGCGTACTTCATGTAGGCCGCGACATCCGCGTTGTCGCAGACCTCCACCAGGAAGCCAAGGCTGACCGGGGGGTCGGCCAGAGCCGCCTTCAAGGCGCTCTGGGTCTCCGCCGGCACCGAGCTGGCGGTAGTCTGCGCCGATGCAGGGGTGCAGAAGATCGAACCGATGACAAATGTGAACAAACCGACGAAGACGAACACCGTCACTGCGACAGTGGAAAAACCAACGCCGACGAGCAATTTACGCTCATTCATGTCTTTCCTCCTAGAACGGGGTTTGAGCTACGTCCGTGTGCTTATAGCCGTAGCAGTTAAATTACATAATTAATAAATATATTCTAACCGCTAAGGCTATAAATCGACTAATTTATAAGGTGCTAATTTAATATAATATTATATCATATAATATATATTTTGTCAATAGTAATAATCCTCTATTTGAACTTTTGGCCTAAAAATACTATAGTATATTATATGGCTGAAAATTTAACTACATTTGAAGATCTAAAAGAAGTATTAGAAGCCAATCATCATGGTGCTGATTTAGGTCCAGTTATTAAAGCTTTTCATTTTGCTTCCGAAGCACATCGCGGTCAAAAACGCCGTACTGGCGAGGATTATATTTATCATGCTCTAGCTACTGCCTATAATTTGGCTAAAATGAAAATGGATATTCCCACTATAACAGCCGGACTATTGCACGACGTGCCAGAAGATACTGACTTTACTTATGATGATATAAAAAATAATTTTGGTAATGAAGTTTATTATTTAGTAAAAGGCGTTACCAAGCTGGGTACCTTAAAATATCGTGGCTTAGAAAGATATGCCGAAAATTTACGCAAGATGTTTTTATTTATGTCCAAAGACTTGCGCGTAATTATTATTAAATTAGCTGACCGTCTCCATAATATGGAGACCTTAGAAGGAGTGCGCCCGGAAAAACGTTTACGTATTGCTCACGAAACTTTAGATATTTTTGCACCTATTGCTAATCGCTTAGGCATGTTTCGAATTAAAACCCAATTGGAAGATTTAGCTTTCCCTTATGTCTATCCTTCTGAATATGCCTGGGTCAATGAACTAGTCCAAGATCGCTTAAAAAGCGAAGCTAAATATATTGAAAAAATAAAAAAAATAGCCCAAAAAGATTTAGCTAAAAATGACGTTCCCTTTATCTCAATCAAGGGCCGAGTAAAAAGTTTGTACAGCTTGTATCAAAAACTTTTAGATAAAAGTCGTGATATCAACAAAATTTATGATTTGATTGCTTTGCGTATCGTTGTACCTGAAGTAGCTGATTGTTATTTAGCTCTGGGCGTAATTCATAAACGCTGGACTCCTCTAAAAGGTAGAGTCAAAGATTATATTGCTCAGCCAAAGCCAAATGGCTACCAATCACTTCATACTTCTGTATTTACCGAATTTGGTAAAGTAGCTGAATTTCAAATCCGTAGTTCTAGCATGGATGAAGAAGCTGAATACGGTGTCGCTGCCCACTCCCGCTATAAAGAAATTGGTATTTTAGGAAAACGTAAAAATCCACCTAAATGGCTAAAAAATTTAATTGAAATCCAAAAGACTATTACTGACAATGCTGAATTTATCAAACATATTAAAACTGACTTTTTCTTAAACCAAATTTTTGTCTTTACACCCAAAGGTGATGTTATCGAATTACCAGAAAATTCAACACCTTTAGACTTTGCTTATCATATTCACACGGACATTGGCAATCAATGTATTGGTGCCAAAGTAAATGACCACATTGTATCTCTAGACACTGCCTTAAAATCTGGCGATTTAATCGAAATCATTACTAATAAAGCTAGAAAATACCCAAATCCAGACTGGCTAAATATAGTTGCTACCAATCTTGCTAAAAATAAAATTCGTAGTCAGTTAAAAACTAAAAATTAAAAAAGCCCCGCACCATACGGTGCAGGGCTTTTTTTAAATAATTTATTTTTGTAAACGCTCCAATAAATGCTTTAATTCTTCATGAGAATAAAAATCTATTTGGATCTGTCCTCTTTCTCCTCTTTTATTTATATGCACTTTAGCTCCTAAATTTTTAGTCAATTTATCTTCGTAAGATATTAAAATCGGATCTTGTTTTTTTAATAGTTTATCACGTAAGACTGTCCGATGAGCTAAATCATCTAACTGCTTAACAGTCAAATCTGATTTTAAAATCTTTTTAAAAATATTAATCTGCTCTTGTTTGGTAGGATAGCTTAAAATTACTTTAGCATGTGAAAAAGTGATTTTTCCCTCGCCTAAGGCTTCTTTGATAGCAATCGGCAAATTTAATAAACGCAAAGTATTGGAAATACTGGATAAGCTTTTACCAACTTGTTTGGCGATATCTTCTTGAGACAAACCAAACTCTTCCATTAACCTTTTATAACTATTGGCTTCTTCTAAAATATTAAGGTCATGTCGCTGAATATTTTCAATAATTGAAAGTTCAAATTTCTCCCGATCACTTGCTTCTTTGACTATGACCGGCACTTCACTTAAACCCAAAATCTGCGCTGCCTTCAAACGACGCTCACCTGCTATCAATTGATAGAATCCACCTTCTTTAGTTACTACCAATGGTTGAATAATACCGTGCTTTTTAATAGATTCCGCTAGCTCTGCCAACTTATCGTGATCAAAATTAGTACGAGGTTGCCAAGGATTAGCTTTAATCTTATCCAAAGCTAAATAAATTATTTTTTTATTATCCAAATCTAATGTTTCTTCATCATCAGAAAAAACTTTAGCCGAAAAAAAATCACGTGAAGATTCAACGTTTTTACTTTTATTGGGTATCAAAGACCCTAAACCCTTACCTAAAGCTGGCATATTTGTTTTTGTTTATTATTACTCAAAAGGATTCCACATAATCTCCTGCGCCAAACGCTTATAAGCTTTAGAGCCTTGAGATTCCGGATCATAATCTCTGATTGTTTTACCATGTGATGGCGCTTCAGCCATACGCACATTGCGCGGTATTACTGAACGAAAAATACGAGCTGGAAAAAATTTATATAATTCTTGAAAAACTGCATTAGATAAACGAT
>CAZHLU010000010.1:0-19859 GCA_964533435.1 uncultured Gammaproteobacteria bacterium
TCATCCCGTTAGAAATTTACTTGATAAAATGTTTTAAACATAGGGTAATATTTTACTAATAAACTTATGCACATATTACTAAACATTGTTCAGTGAATTTCGTACGGGATTCATCTTGTTAGTAGTGCTTGTTTTATGGTATTATTTAGTATAGTAATTAATGATAAGCTATACTATAAGCTATAATACTATGTCTAATTTTATTATTCAAGGTTCCAATCATTTAGCAGGCGAGATCAAAGTAGCTGGCTTTAAAAATGCCGCTACGCCGATTATTGCCGCTAGTATTTTGACTAAAGAAAAGGTTATTCTACATAATGTGCCGGTTATTGAAGATGTAAAAAAGATGATCCAAATTATTGTTTCTATGGGTGCAAAAGTAGTCTGGCTTGATAGTAATAGTTTAAGTATTGACCCTAGTAATGTTGATCCAACAAAATTGGATATGGACTTGGTTAAAACCATGCGTTCTTCGATCTTATTAATGGGTGCTCTAGTTGCTCGTTTTGGTAAATTAAAGACCAGAGAACCAGGTGGTTGCCAAATTGGCGCTCGTTCTCTAGAAGCGCATTTGCTTGCCTTTGAACAATTAGGTATTGATATCAAATTTGATGGTAAATTTTATCATCTAGAAAAAGTAAGAGCCTCAGCACCAGAAATAGTAATGTCAGAATTTTCGGTAACTGGCACTGAAAATGTGATTATGGCTGTTGCCTTAAATCATGGTAGTTTAGTTTTAAAAATTGCAGCGGCTGATCCGTCAGTTCAAGATTTATGTTGGTTTTTAAGCAGTCTCGGTGTAGAGATTGAGGGCATTGGCACTCATACACTAAAAATTAAAGGTGGCAAAGCTTTACACGGTAGCGAATATTGGATTATGCCTGATCCAATTGAAACAGGTACTTTTATTTGTTTAGCTGGCACCACTCGTTCTCAACTTAGTATTTTAAATTGTGCTCCTGATTTTTTGGCTTTAGAAATTGTAAAATATCGAGAAGTTGGTTTAAAAATAAATATTGAATATTTAAAAACTACTCATAATAAACATTATCGTTTAGCTAATATAAAAGTTGATGGTCGTGTAGATTTAAAAGCAGTTAAAAAATTACATGATATGCCTTATCCTGGTTTTGCTGCTGACTTATTGCAACCATTTGCAGTACTGATGACACAAGCTGAAGGTACGTCTTTGATTCATGATTGGATGTATGATGGTCGTTTAAAATATGTGGCTGAACTTAAAAAAATGGGAGCAAATATTATGGTTTCAGATCCTCATCGAGTAGTTATTATCGGACCATCGCCTTTGTATGGTAAAGAAATTACTAGTTTTGATTTGCGAGCTGGTGCAACTTTAATTATTGCCGCTCTGGCTGCTGAAGGACAGAGTGTAGTTAGTAATATATATCAAGTAGACAGGGGTTACGAAATGCTTGATCAACGTTTATCTAAATTAGGAGCTAAAATTGAAAGGGTAGAAGCATAATGGATCAATTTCAAACTTTTGATAGTACGTCAAAACCAATTACAACAACAGCCAAAAAATATTGGTGGAAAAGAACAGTTAAAATTTATAGTTGGATTTTAATAGTTATTTTAGCCTTTGTTTTAGGTTTGGGCATAGGCCAAATTAATCGACAAACAGATGTTGAGAATGATAGCTTAGTTACTAAGGCTAGTGATCAAATTGCTGAGTTGTTTGGCAAAAGCGGGGTAGATACAGGTTTATTTAAAGATGTTTGGTTAAAAATACACCAAGACTACTACGGTCGTAATAATATTAATGATAGTGATTTATTTTATGGTGCTTTGTCAGGTATGGTGTCAGCTTTAGGAGATCCACATACTTTATTTTTTGACCCTAAAATAACCAAAGAATTTAACCAAGAATTAAGTGGTATTTTTTATGGTATTGGTGCCGAAATAGGTCGTCGTGACGGCTTATTAATAGTTATTGCTCCTTTGGCAGGTACGCCAGCTGAAAAAGCTGGTCTTAAGCCAGGTGATAAAATTTTGGCTATTGATAGCAAAGATGCTACTGAATATTCAGTTGATCAGGCTATTTCTTTGATCAGGGGAGAAAAAGGTACCCAAGTTACTTTGACAATTTTAAATAATGCTGACAATCAGACTCGTGATGTAGTTATTACTAGAGAAAAAATTTCTGTGCCAAGTGTTACCTATAAGTTAGAAGATAATTTAGCCATTATTAAATTATCTAGTTTTAATGAAGATACAGCTGAACAATTTGCTAAAATTGTTAATAAACTTTTGATGGATAATCCAGCTGGCATTGTTTTAGATTTAAGAAATAATCCAGGCGGTTATTTAGAGACTTCAGTACAAATTACTAGCTATTGGCTAGAACCTGGTCAAGTTATTGTGCGTGAAGAATTTGCTGATCTAAGTAAAAATCAGAGCCATAGCGCTATTACTAAACCATCTTTAGCTAAATTTAATACAGTTATTTTAGTTAATGAAGGTTCTGCCTCTGCCTCAGAAATTTTGGCAGGCGCCCTAAAAGATTATGATAAAGCTAGGATTGTTGGTAAGAAAAGTTATGGCAAAGGTTCGGTTCAAAATTTATTTCCTTTATCTGATGATACCTCTGTAAAAATTACAGTTGCTAAATGGTTAACACCCAAAGGAAGTACTATTGATGGTATTGGTATTAAGCCAGATGTGGAAGTTGATTACACTGAAGCAGACTTTAAAGCTAATATTGATCCACAGCTTGATAAAGCTAAAGAATTATTAAAACAATAATTTCCTATGACCAATACTAAGTTTATCTTTATTACGGGTGGCGTCTGTTCAGGGTTAGGTAAGGGTATCGCCTCAGCTTCAATTGGGGCGATTTTGCGTTCTACTGGTTATTCTGTTTTTTCTTTAAAACTTGATCCTTATTTAAATATTGATCCAGGCACCATGAGTCCTTATCAACATGGCGAAGTATATGTGACTGACGATGGTGCAGAAACAGATCTTGATCTAGGGCATTATGAGCGATTTATTGATGTGAATTTAAGCAAATTATCCAATCTTACCACTGGTCGTATTTATGAAAAAGTTTTAGCCGGAGAAAGGGAAGGTATTTATTTAGGTAAAACTATTCAAATTATTCCTCATATTACCGATGAAATAAAAAGTTATATCAAACAAGCAGCTGATACTTCTAAGGCACAATTTATTTTGATTGAAATTGGCGGTACAGTTGGTGATATTGAGGGTGAGCCATATCTTGAAGCAGCCCGACAATTTCATCATGAGCACGGTGGTGATAATGTTTTATTTGTGCATTTAACTTTATTACCATTTTTACGTACCTCAGGTGAGCTTAAGACCAAGCCAACGCAAATGTCTGTGCGGGAGTTATTTCACCGCGGTATTCAGCCAGATATTATTCTGGCTCGTTCTGATAAGCCGGTTACTAAAGAAGCAATTGCTAAAATTGCTTTATTTGCTGATATTGAAGAAGATGATGTGATTCCAGCGCCAACTGTCAGGACTATTTATGAGGTGCCAATTAATTTTGAGAATAAACATAAAATTTCAGAAAGAATTTTTAAAAAATTAAATTTACCAATTAAAAAAACCGATTTAAAACAGTGGGAAAAGTTGGTAAAAAATATTGTCACTAACCACAAGAAAAAAATACCTATTGCCTTAGTTGGTAAATATAATGAAAATTTAGATGCCTATTTAAGCGTTGTTGAAGCTCTGAAATCTGCTTGTTATTTTAATAACGTAGCTTTAGATTTAGTTTGGGTTAATGCGGCTAAACTCGAAAAGCATGATAAAGCCGAAATGGCAAAACTTAATAAAGTAAAAGGTATAGTAGTGCCCGGTGGTTTTGGGCATCGGGGAGTAGAGGGTAAAATAATTGCTGCTAAATATGCTCGTGAACACAAAAAACCTTACCTAGGTTTATGTTTAGGCATGCAAGTAGCTACTATTGAGTTTGCTCGTCATGTTTTAAATGAAGCGGATGTTAATTCTACTGAGTTTAATCCTAAAACCGCTAATCCAGTTATTCATATTTTACCTGGCCATACTGATGACGAAGATAAAGGTGGAACATTGCGCTTGGGTTCTTATCCTTGTATTTTAGATAAAGACTCTTTGAGTTTTAAGGCTTATCAAAAACCTAGAATTGACGAACGTCATCGTCATCGTTATGAATTTAATATGGATTATAAAGATAGATTAGAAGCAGCTGGTTTTAAAATAGCAGGTATTTCTCCGGATAAAAGATTGGTGGAAATTATTGAACTCAAAGATCATCCTTATTTTGTAGCTTCTCAATTTCATCCCGAGTTTAAATCCCGTCCTTTTCGGCCCCATCCTTTGTTTCGGGATTTTATTAAAGCAAGTGTTAAAATTCAATAAAGCATATGTTAGGTAGGCCAAGTGGTAATTTTTCGGCTAATAAGAGCACAGGATCAAACTATGTGCAATTTAGTCATATGGCCACTGATCAGCTGCATATGCGACCGCAAAAAGCTGGACAATATATCGAAGGTTATGGTCGTGATATACCTGGTTTGGGCAGTGATTTGCGTTGGTTGGGTGATGCTGATGATGTTGATAGTTTAGAGCTTCATCATGAAGATGTAGAAACATTTATTAAAAGAGTTAAAAAGCATTTAGCAGAAACTGAAGAAAAAGATGAAGACGACCCTTTAAATTTTAAAAGATTTTAATAAAAATCAGCCAAGATAGGCTGTTTTTTTATTTTTTTTAAATTTATGCTATAATACCTGATACTAAATAATTAAAAATAAAAATATGCCAGTTAAAAAATTTTTAAATTCCAAGGGAGACATTTCCATGATGGCTATGCGAGTAGTCGGCATGGTTTTGCTTGCTGCAGTATTGATTGTAGCTATTGTCAGAGATAGGATAGTTAATCAGCCTCAGTGGCAAGTTTCAGTCATTGGCCAGGGCAAAGTTAGCTTTGTGCCAGACACAGCTAAAATTAATTTAGGTGTACAGGTAGAAAAAGTTGCTAATGCCGAAGAAGCCTTAAAAGAATTAAATACTAAAATAGAAAAAGTAATGCTTGCTGTCAGTAATGCTGGTATTGCCAAAGAAAATATTCAAACTCAAAATTATTCTTTATACCCACAGTATGATGTGATTGATGGAGTTAGCAAAATATCAGGCTATGGTGCTAATGAACAATTAGTAATTACGGTTTCGGGCGTTGATAAAGATAATAATTTAGTAGGCAAAGTTATTTCTGAGAGTACAAAAGCAGGTGCTAATCAAGTTAATGGTGTTAGCTTTGAACCAGCTAATTTAGAGGTTTTAAAACAACAAGCAAGATTAATGGCTATTGCTGATGCTCAGGTAAAAGCTAAACAATTATCACAAGCCATGCATGTACGTTTGGGTAAGGTTGTTGGCTGGTGGGAAAATTACCCGCAACCATATTATGATGGTAAAGGTGGCATGGGAGCTGGCGGTGTAATGAGTGACACTGGTACTAGTTTGCCAGTTGGTAATGGTGAAATTTCTTTAGAATTAAATATTAGTTATCAGATTAAATAATATTTAAATTTATTTATCAAACAAAAAATCGTATTAAAATACGATTTTTTGTTTACTAGATTTATATATCTAGTTAAGTAATCCTGCTAAATTAAGCAGGTAAAGAAATATTCCGAGCGGAATAATAAATAGAGCCCAGGACAATGATAAACCAACTGGTGAACTCCATTCATCCCATTTGCTTCTTCTTCTGGCCCAATACCTTGGGTCACTCATGGCACTTTGAATAGCATTTGAGATATTAGATTCATTTTTTTCTTCCATATTCATAGTCACTTTTAAAATTAAAAACTTTTAGTAAACATCTAATCGACCGTAGATGATTTTTCTTCCCTTGTTTTTAATTAATTGGACTCTTTTTATTGCCTCAAGGGTAAAAGCAGAGTTTTGTATCAATTAATTATATCGTATCAAGGATTTATTTTAGTGTCAAAATTTTATATTTTTTATTTATCAAACAAAAAATCAGGTTTTAGACCTGGTTTTTTGATGGCTCTGGGACTAGGAATCGAACCTAGATTCACGGCTTCAAAGGCCGCTGTCCTACCATTAGACGATCCCCGAATGTTTATAAAAAACAAGAAGATTATAATATATATTTGGTTTTTAGTCAATTATGATTAAATAAAATAGCGGTGGGTTCGTGTGAACCCACCGCCCGTTAGACGGATCTGGTTGATCTCGTCAACGATCCCAGCCCCACCTCGCGACCTCGCTGTTGTGCTCCTCCATCATGATCTGCATCCAGCACATGGTGAAGCACCACTGGCAGGCCGGATATTGGGCGACCAGTTCGCACGGGTCGTCCGTCTCGATCGCCGAGGTCGGCGTGGGTGCGGCAAAGGCCGCAAGCACCAGCATGACCAGAGCGATGACGATGGGGAATTTACCTCTCTTCATAGAAATAACCTCCTACCCACCTGAATCCGGTGGGATAACAGTCATCCGTGGGGTACATCCTAGGCAACCTCACCATTAAGGCTACCTTGTGAGCCTCCTTGCACTCATCTGAATCGTATAACACGATAGGACCAGATTTCATTGTATCACCCGTACGGCTAATATTACAACCGATTACCACAAAAATTCCTTCGTCTTTAACCCATTTTTTTTTGCAGGGTAGATAAATTTCAAATGAACCCTCTGGAACTAGAACTACTGCTCCGTTAGCTGGTATTTCCAGTCCCATTTGAAGCATGGTAAAAGGCAATCCTTCCCTATATATAAAGTCCGCAGACCAAACCGCAAATTCACCTTCGCGCCATACTTCACGAGCTTCAACGCTTGTGGTAGTTAATAGAAGGAGAAGAAGTAAGTATTTCAATTTTGCCTCCTTAGTGGCTTAGTTAGTTTTTACTGTGCCTAGTGGGCTAGGTTTTTAGAGAACTATTATCTTAATTTCATTATACATAATATAACATATAATTCAAGTATATTTTATAGTTTTTGTCAATATTTGTTAAATAAATAAAATAGCGGCGCCTCGCCCTGCATTGCTGCAGAGGCGGGCGCCGCTTATATTATGGCTCTAGTGCAGAGCCAATGCTAACGCTGAAACAGGAGTGCTACGGCGCCGATGACCATGGAGATCGTGCCGATCTTCATGTAGGTCGTGCCAGGGCCCTGCATCTTCAGCAGAAAGGTGTGCCGCTGCTGCTGACGCAGCGCACTCGGCATCCGGATGAGGCCGATGATCGCCAGGATGAACCCGACGATGAAGAGGAAGTTGAACAGGTTTCCCATGTTCGAACCACTTTCCACGTTGGGGTTGTTTGTTTGTAGCGAGCTGGGATTAGCTCGTTACTGCCACAGATTGAACATATCCATGATAGCGCAAGCAAATCGAACGGCAGTGCAGGCACCGCAAACCGAGTTGGCAATGCCACCAGCCCAGCACTTGGCAGCAATGCAGGCCGTGGCAGCGTCGCACAGAAAGTCGCCCCACTCCGGACGTTCCTGCTTGTCCAAGCTGTTGATGCTAGCATCGATGTTGTCCATATTGGGTTCCAGGATACTTGCCAGCGCATAGCCGTCGGCATTGTCCATCACAGAGTTGGTGATATTTTTTTCGCCGTCGGCCAGGAAATTGAGCAGCTGCTGACGCTGTTCGTCGGTAAGCTGGTCATTGATATCCAAGGTCAGCTGTACACCATTGCGGGTATAAGTTTCCCGCTGATGGCGATAGCCCAGAGCTTCGATGCGGACATCAAGGTCATCGTCCGAAGTCCACTCCCGAAATCCGATCACAGCCACTTGGCCGTCGATGTATTCCGGGTCCTTGTACAGGACGTTGAAGTCGCCGTAGTTGGCAGCGTAGCCAGTAGGCTGTCGCGTGACAGTAACCTTCTGGCTGCCGTTACCGATGGTCATGGTGTTGCCGGCGATGACGACAGGGTTGTTCGCGATCGGCTGCTCCGGCTGCGTCACCTTACTCTCCTGCTTGGAGCAGGCGACGAAAAGCAGGCAGCTGAGCGTGAAGATCGCCAGGATGGCGATCAGGGTCAGGTTGCGCTTCATTGTTTCGACCTCCGAAGTTTGGTCAAAGTGGAAAAGGCTAGCGGTTAAAAACTCCTTTCGTTTAGCGTTGATTTTGCTAGCAACTTTTAGTTGCTAGGTTTTTGAAAGAACTATCGATTTTATTCGATACTACGGATAAAATATAATAAATATATACTATCCGTAGTACCTAATTTTATTTGTATAAAGAAAAAGGATAGGGCTCATTGCATGGCCGGGGATGTTGTAGCAATGAGCCCTACTCTGCCTAAAGCAGAATTTTGGTAATCAGCTAGTGATTACGCAGGGGTTTGCTAAAGCTGACAAAGAATCGGGTCTGTGTTAGCGGCGCAGCCACCAAAACAGATCGATCAGGGTCAGGATGATGAAGCCGATGATTTCGCGTTCCACTATTTCACCTCCAATGCAGGTTTATGGTTTTCCCCAGCCTAATATATTTCCAATAATTAATTAGCCTTGGGGTTGTCTGGCTCTCAGGTGTTCAACTACCTTACTGGGGTTAAATGGCTTAAGAATATAGCCATCAGCACCGTGATCCTTAATCAGCTTTTCGAAATCAAGCAAGTCAGTCTTTAAGCCTTTATGGCTTATAAAGATGAAACTAGTGTTAGGACGTAGGCGCTTCACTTGTTTACAAAAATCTTTGATATCCATATTTTGAATATCAAATTCCAGCCAATCGATCAAAACAAAATCCGGAGATTTCATAATGATTTGGAAGCGAGCTTCGTCTGTATCCTTGGCTAGCAAAATTTCAAAACCTTCCATCTCTAGTACACCACTCAAAGTGAGTAGTGTAGAATAGTTAGGATCACAGATGAGTACGCGTAGCATGCTGTTCACGTCCTTGTTGGGCTTGTTCCTGCTTCACGCTAATGGCTATTACTAGCGCCAAGTCTTCAGGGTTCATGAACCGATCAAAGAACGCCAGTGCTTGCTCACGAAGCCGCTTGCTCTGGTAGTCCATGTTTTTGTCTTGTTCACGAATATATCCCATGGCTTGTCTGATCAACCAGTCCTTGTGGTCCAAGTTTATACCTCCGTGTTGTTTAGCTAGCGCGAAGCCAGGACTCGACGTAACTGGCAATCTCTTGGCAGGGGAAGGGCTTACGCAAATAGCCGTTAGCCCTAAAAGCCAGTACTGCCGATCGGAAATTATCTTCGTTGAGATTTGGGCCCAACTCGCTCATTACAATGAGCTGGGTATTTTCCAATTGCTTTATCTTGCGAATTTCACGACATAGTTGTTCGCCATCGATCTCCAAGTATTCAGCAATGACTATACTTGGTCTGAAAGTGATGATCTGTCGTAGCGCTTCGCGCATCTTTTCGCTACAGATGGGGCTATGGCCGTGCATAGACAGCACTAGGGCCATTTGTTCTGCCAAATCCTCTTTGGCGTAGATGAAAATCCGTGCCATCATCTGGCTCCTTTGCTTTTGGTCAAGGTTTTGACCGTTTGAGTTCGTGGTCTTTGCCACAAACAATCAAGGCCGGTTACGCTACTAGCTCCACATTGTCCAAGCGTCCAAATACGGACAATGCTTCTTTGCTTCATTTCTTGTTTATGGTAAAGAACTCCTAATAAAAAACACCTCTATAGTGAGGCGTAACCAAAGACCGATTAGGTCTTTTTTGCCGGTTACGCTACTAGCTCCACATTGTCCAAGCGTCCAAATACGGACAATGCTTCTTTGCTTCAAAAAGTGTATTAAATTATCAATTGTTCAGACTATAGCATATAGTTTATTTTTTGTCAAGCTATCTTGTCTTAATAAATAAAAAAACACCTAAAAAAGAATGTTATTTAGGTGTTTATAAGTTATTATTTTAAGCCTCAAAATGAAAGAATTTATTAATTAAAAAAATTATCACAATACCAATAATAAACCACGAAATTTGAGTAAATTGATTAACTCTTTTTTGCTCTTGTAAGTGAGGCATAATATCAGACATGGCAATATATAAAAAACTACCAGTTGCCAGAGCAATTAAAACAATTTCGTGTTCGGCAATTTGAGAATAAAAGAAAGTAACAATAGCACCTACTAGGGCCACTAAGCCAGAAATAAAATTCCAAAATAGGGCTTTGGCCTTAGAAAAGCCAGAATGTAATAATAGACTATAATCTCCAATTTCTTGTGGAATTTCATGTAAAGCAATAGCCAGTGTGGCCATCCAACCAACGCTATTATCTACAGCAAAACTGGCAGCAATTACCATGCCATCTACTAAATTATGTAAACCATCGCCAATCAAAATATTAACGCCAGCTAGATCTTTGTGATTATGACCATCTTCACAATGATGGCTATGACAATGATGCCAGTGCAAAAATTGTTCGGCCAAAAATAAGAAGATAATAGCTGCCAGTACCCAGAAGGAAATTTCATTAGGATTATAAGGACTATCTTGTATCATTTCCATAATTTCTGGAAGCATGTGCAAAAAGACATTGCCTAAGAGTACACCAGCAGCAAGGGCAATAGCAGCGTCCATAATGCGATGACTATAGCGGTCTTTGGTAAAGAAAAATAAACCAAAAAAAGATAGTAGGCTAATAAGTAGGGCGGCGATAATAATATTTATTAACATATTTTTTATTTTTTAATGACACTTAGGGCAAGAGCCGCTAATAGTTATTTGATGATTTTTTAATTTAAAATTTTTAGGTAATTTTATTTTAATAGGGCAGGGTAGACAAAAAATTCCTTGGCACTTTTCACAAACAAAATGGTGGTGATGATTTTCAGATAAATAATATACTTTTTCGCTCCTTTGTTTTTTATCTAGGATTATATCAGTCTTGATAAGACCAGCTTTACTTAGCCGTTCTAAGATACGATAAATTGATACTAAATTATTTTTTTTCTTTAATTTTTGCCAAATTTTTTGAGCAGATAAAGGTTCATGCTTATTTTTTAATAATGAATAAACAGCCAGGCTTGGGCCGGTATTTTTTAAACCTGTTATATTTAAGGGAGTTTTATTCATGATATTTAAAGTATAAAGCAAATGATTTGCTTTTGTCAATAGTCCCTTTTTGTTTGAAATAAAGTAGTAAAAATGATAAACTATTTTAGTTAATTAATTAAATTTTTTATGAAACGAATTTTTATATCAATTGTTTTATTATTTATTATTTTTGCTAATTCCAGCCAGGCCCAGGGCGCTGATTTTGTGGAAATGCAATTCAAAGCTAAGGTGGAAAAAATATTAGAGGAAAGAAATGTAGATTTAGAAGATGGCACTGTTGTTAAACAACAAAATTTGGAGTTAAAAGTTTTAGATGGACCAGAAAAAGATAAGATCGTTAAATACGAAGGGATTAATGACTTGCAAGTTTTAGAACAAAATTACTATAAAGTAGGTGACAAAGTTATTGCCCAGAAGACTGGTTCAGAAGGTGAGGGTCAATATTTTGTTTTAGATTATGTACGCACCCAGAGTTTGTTATATTTATTGATTATTTTTGTAGTGCTAGTTTTATTTTTAGCAAAATTAAAGGGTTTAAAAGCTTTGTTAAGTCTGGCTTTTACCTTTTTAATTATTATGTATTTTTTAGTGCCACAGATTTTAGCCGGTCAAAATCCTTTTTGGTTTGCAATTTTAGCTAGTATGATAATTGCTTTGATAGTTATTTATTTAACAGAAGGGTTTAATCGTTTAAGTCATTTGTCAGTAATAGCTGTTTTTATTACTTTATTAATTACTGGTCTAATGTCTACCTGGTTTGGTGCCTGGGCAAGACTTACTGGTCTGGCTAGTGAAGATGCCTCTTTTTTAATCGGCTTAACACAAAGTCCAATTAATTTTCAAGGATTGTTACTAGCGGGTATTATTTTGGGAACTTTGGGTGTTTTGGATGATTTGATTATTAGTCAAATGGTAACAGTGCAAGAAATAAAAAAAGCTAATGCGCAACTAACTTGGATAGAAGTTTATAGAAGGGCAATGAAAGTTGGAGTAGCTCATTTATCATCCATGACTAATACTTTATTTTTGGCTTATGCTGGAGCCAGTTTACCATTATTACTTTTATTTAGTTTAAAGAGGGAACCATTTTTAAGTTTTTCGCAAGTGGTAAACCATGAATTAATTGCTACCGAAATTATCAGAACTTTAATTGGTAGTATTTGTTTAGTGCTAGCTATGCCGATTGCTACTTTGCTTGCAGCTCGTTATCTTAAGTCTCATCATCAACATTGAAAAAAAGTCTATTTTATGGTATTTTAATGGTAGTAGAAAAAAATATAATTTATGAAAATTACCCCAGAAATCGTCAGGCTTTATCGTAAAGTAGATAGAATTTATAAAAATCGCCAAGCCATTGAAGACGATGAAAATAAGACTGTTATTAGTGTTGAAGAAATTACCAGTCATTTAGCTTCTTTGTATGAACGCTTGCGTAATAGTGTTGATTTTAAAGAAGTGCATCTTTTACGTCGCTATGCTATTGAGCGTAATTTAAAGCGACGTTTTGTTTTAGAAATTTTAAAGCCCCAAATTGCTCCTGATTTAGTGGCCGATTTGATTCGGGCTAAATATTTAAATAACAACGAAATTTTAGAGGGCAAGATTGATGAAGTAAAATCTATCTTGGCTAAGTATAATGCCTTGTTTGAAGTTTTGAACGATTTATATCAAACAGCTCAATTACCAGAAAATAAAAGGCAAGATCACGTAGATTGGTTATTAAGTTTGGAGGCTTGCGAGATTGATATGCTCTTAAAGCCAGAAGATATTGGCGATGCGGTTATTGAGACCATGTATCAAGTAACCAAGACACGTATTAAGTTAAAAGGTGATGATTTGAGTATTCGTGAAAAAAATATTCAACTTTATATTGCTATTCATAAATCTTTAGTTAAATCTGATGATACTATTATTGCCTATCATTTATTAAATCTTTATTTTCCAGACTGGCTTACTGCCGATAATACCCTTATTCGTAATATTGCTGCTCATTTACCAGCAATTTACAGTACTATTCAAGGCCATTTAAAACATCCCTATCAACGTAAAATTTATAATTCTATCAAAGAGCCAGTGGTTACTTTTCAAGTATTACATGAATTAATTTTAAGCAAAGAAGGCGGTATTGAAGAATTATTAATAAACCCAGCTCTATTAGAAGATGAGGCTCGACAATTAATAGTCAAAAAATACAAAAGCATTCGTTCTAAATTAAGTCGCAGTTCAGTGCGAGCGATTATTTATATCTTTATCACCAAAGTTTTATTTGCTTTTGTTTTAGAATTTCCATACGAAGTTTATATTATTAAGGATATAAATTATATTAACTTAATTATCAACGCTGTTTTTCCACCATTATTAATGTTTTTGGTTACTTTGAGTTTTGTCGTACCTGGTAAAAAGAACACTGAAGCAATTTTGGCAAATTTAAAAAATCTTGTTTATAATCGCGACGAAGAAACAATTTTGTGTCAATTAAAAAATAAATATCGTCGCTCTTTGAGCTATCAGATTTTTTATAACTTTATGTACACCTTGCTTTATATTTTTGTATTTGGTGGTGTGATTTTGTTATTAAAACGTTTAAACTTTAATCTATTATCCGGTGCTATTTTCTTGTTTTTCTTAACAGCTGTTAGTTTCTTTGCTATTCGTATTCGTAATACTGCTAATGAATTTAGGGTGGTGGATAACAAAGAAGATGCTTTAAGTTTCTTTATTAACTTTTTTTCTTTACCAGTTATAGCAGCTGGTAGATGGCTCGCTACTAAATTTAAAAAGATTAATGTTTTTGCTTTTGTAATGGACTATATTATTGAAGCGCCTTTTAAGATGTTTGTTTCCGCTTTTGAAGATTGGATTGGCTTTATGAAAGAAAAGAAAGAAGAAGTTTACCATGATAGCAAATAAAGATTTTTATTTGATTGCTCACAATATTAGAAGTTTATACAATATTGGTACTTTTTTTAGGACAGCAGATGCTTTGGGTATAAATAAAATTTATTTAAGTGGTTATTCTGGTAAACCGCCACAGAGTGGGATTGCCAAAGTAGCCTTAGGAGCAGAAAATGTTGTTCCTTGGGAGCACTATAAAAATATTAGTCAGTTAATCAAAAAACTAAAAAAAGACGGAGTCAAGATTATTGCCTTAGAGCTTGATAAAAAAGCTATTAATTATCTAGATTTTAAACCAGACTTTCCTTTAGCCTTGTTGTTGGGTAATGAAGTAAGGGGAATATCAAGCGCTTTACTTAAACAAGCTGATGAAATTATTTATTTGCCTATGAAAGGTATTAAAGAATCTTTAAATGTTGGCATAGCTATGGCTGTAGCTAGCTATCATATAAATCGTTTTCGGTAAATTGGGCTTTTAGCTCAATTTTTGTTATAATTAAGCCTGTTAAATATCGCTGGGCGATAAGCTCGCTAAGGCGAGCTTATTTAACAGGGTAAAAAGTAAAATAAAACAAAAATGCTAAACAATACTATTACTACTATCGGTAGCGCTTTGTATGATGTTATGTTTTATACTGATGAAGCGGTTTTAACGTATAATCCGATCGACATTTTAAGGCAAAGACTGATTTCTTTTGAGTATGGTGCCAAAATTTATGCTAAAGACGCACATTTTGTGGGCGGCGGTAGTGCAGCCAACGCCTCGGTAACTTTTGCTAATTTAGGTATAAAAACTCAGATTATTTCAGCAGTTGGCAATGATTTTTTAGGGCACAATATTATAAAAGATTTAAAAAATAAACGTGTTAGCACTAAATTAATCCAAGTTAAAACAAAAAGCTTAACAGGCTTATCTTTTGTGGTAAACGTAGGCAAAGAATTAGATCATGTTATTTTTACAGTCAGAGGAGCCAATGATAATTTGGATTTAAGCGAAACGGTAATTAGAAAAATCAATAGTCCTTGGATTTACTTAGCAGCTTTGGGTGGTAATTTTAAACCAAAATTAGAAAATATTTTTAATTTGGCTAGTAAAAAGCATAAAAAAGTAGTTTGGAATCCGGGGTTTAGTCAAATTGCTTTGGGTACAAAATTTTTAGCTAAATATTTAGATAAAACTTACTTATTGGTAGTTAATCGCGACGAGGCTTTAGAAATTTTAGCTAGTCAAAATTTAAAATTAAATAATAATGTTAATATTTTGATTAAAAAATTACATCAATACGGACAAAAGTATACGGCTATTACGGTAGGTAATAAGGGTGCTTATTTGTATGATGGGCAAAAAATATATTTTCAAAAAGCAATAACAAAAAAAACCGTTAATACTACTGGGGCTGGCGATGCTTTTGCTTCAGGTTTAACGGCTGGCTTAATAAAATATGGCAATAAGCATTTAGAAAAAGCTTTGCGTTTAGGTATTACTAATGGTGCTTTGGTAGTAACTCAAATTGGTGCTCAAACCGCATTATTAAAAACTAGTGATTTAAGTAAATATAAATTATGAAAACAGTAATTGCTGAAGTTTCAGCACGACACATTCATTTGAGCCAAGTTGATTTTGAAAAGTTATTTGGCAAAGATAAAACTATGTTAGCAGATCGACCTATTTCTCAACCTGGTCAGTTTGCTACTAAACAAGTGGTAACTGCTCAGGGTCCTAAAAAAGAATTTCAATTACGGATTGTAGGGCCTGCCAGAACAAAATCACAAGTTGAATTATCAATTACTGATTGTTTAAATTTAGGTATTAAGCCAATTTTACAAGTTTCTGGTAAGGTGATTAAATCTTCAAGTTTAACTATTATTGGTCCTAAAGCTAAAATTAAAGTGGCGGCTATTGTGGCTTGGCGACATTTGCATATTAGTGAAAAACAAGCTAAGGCCTGGGGTTTAAAAAATGGTCAAAAAATTTCAGCTACTGCCAGTGGCGATAGAGCTGTAGAGTTTAAAAATATTATAGTGCGTACTGGTAATTTTGTAACCCGTTTACATTTGGATACTGATGAAGCAAATAGCGCCGGTATTATTAGTGGTACTAAGGTAAAATTATTAATATGATCAATAGACATTTATTAGTTTTAAATTTAGGTTCTAGCAGTTTAAAGTTTAGTTTATTTAGTATTGAAAATAAAAAGCTAAAATCTTTGGTAATGTCCGGCATGATATCTAGTAATGCTAATAAAAGTATTTTACTTTATCAGAGTAAAGGTAAAAAACAGCAGATCAATTATGCCGTTGGTAATAACCTAAAAGCTTGGTGGCAGTATATTCACGATTTGTTAAAAGATTTTCCAATTGAATATGTTGGTTTTCGAGTGGTACATGATGGAGAAAAATATCAAAACACAGTTAAAGTTGATAAACAGTTTTTGTTAAATATCAAAGAATATAATGATTTAGCACCTCTACATAATCCACAAACTATTGAGTTGATCGAATTAGTAAATGCTACTTGGCCACGCACAAAAATGGCAGCTAGTTTTGATAACGCGTGGTTTCAAACTTTAGCGCCGGAAGCTTATTTATATTCTTTGCCAATTAAGTATTATGAAAAATACGGTTTAAGGAAATATGGTTTTCACGGACTTAGTCATGAAGCGGCTACTATTTATGCTGCTAAAAAACTCAAACTAACTTTAAATCAATTACAGATTGTTAGCACTCATTTAGGATCAGGTGCTAGTATCGCTTGGTTTCAAAAAGGAAAAGTCAAAGATACTACCATGGGCTTTTCGCCTAATGAAGGTCTGACAATGGCTACACGCGCTGGCGATGTGCCGGCTAGTATTGTTTTGTATTTAGAGCAAAAATTAAAAATGGATACTCGCCGTATTCATAAAATGTTAAATGCAGAATCTGGCTTATTAGGTCTATCAGGTATGGCTGATTTACGCGACGTACTACTTGCTTGTGGTTATCGAATTAATGCTTATAAATCTAGTTTAAAGTTTAGCGCCGAGCAGAAAAAGAAAGCTAAAATTGCCTTAGCAGTCTATATTTATGATATTAAGCGTTATTTAGCTTCTTATATTGCTATGAGTCCCAAGTTGCAAGCCATTGTTTTTACCGGTGCAGTTGGTGTAAATAGTCCAATTATTCGTAAATTAGTATTAAAAGATTTAACAATTCCTAAAAATTGCAAAATAATAATCGCCCCAGAAGGGGAGATGTTAAATATTGCTAACAAAACACTACAATGTTTAGCCAAAAAATAGCCCAAGTTACTAGTACTGACACTGATGCTACTTTACAAAATCTTAATGTAAAGTTGGATTTGCTTAAAGAAGAATATAATGCCGTTGCTAGTCAGCCTAATACTTATTCTTTTTTCAATTTAGATAATATTTATTTTTGGTTTGTCTTGGCTGGCTTATTACTACTTGCTTTTGGCTTATTATTTTTGCTGGCGGAGATTCAAAATAAAAGTGATAAAACTAAAAAAAATAAAAAAGTTGTGTTAGAAGAAGAGTTTGAAGTAGAAGAAAATGATCCTAATTTAGAAGTTGCTGAGCAAGCTGTTGAAACCTTAAAAGATTTGGGGATTGATACTACAGAAGTAGAAGCTGAAATCAAAGAAGAAATTAAAAAGCCAAAGACAGCTAAAAAAGCTAGTTGGTTTAAAAAAGAAAAGAAAGAGAAAAAAAATATTAAAACAGTAGAAAGTAAAAAAAATATAGAGACATTGGAAGAGGAAATTATTGTTCCAGAAGTAGAAAAATCTAAGGCCAAAGGGCCGATTAAGATTAAAGTGGAAAAGATAAAATAATAATTTATGTCTAATATAAATCAGTTAAATAATGAAATAGATTTTTATGCTTGATAATAATAAGTTTTCAACTGAAAGAAAAAATAATGTTTTAAGTAAAAAAGAGTTGATTTATTTTTATGGAGGTTTAATTTTATCATTTTTTTTATGTCCGTTTTTATATTATATAGCAGGTAATTACCGTTTTGCCTGGAAATCTCGTTTATTTATAGGTGATTATTTTAATATTTATATAGATGAAGACGATGTAACTATTGCACTTAGAATATTAGTTAGTATTTTTATCTTGTTAACTATCATATTGTTAAAACAATTAAACAGCATTAGTCAGTATAGATATCTATTAAAAGGATTTTTATCTGGCTTATTGCTATTATTTGTCGTTATTTTTATTATATTTTTTATAAACCCTTGGTTTTTTTTGCTTATTTTGGGTTTATAATTTGTTCAAAGCTCTTGCGAAGACGCTCCATTTATTGCTACAATAATCAAGTTAATACAGGCTTGATTATTTATTTTATTTATAATATATGACATATCTTTGGCAAGTAAGAGACCAGGCGCCGCCTGATTTTATTGAAAAATTTCCAGAATTATCCCCAGTTATAATTCAGTTGTTATATAACCGTAATTTAACAGAACAAAAGGCAGTTGACGAATTTCTATTACCTGATTATAGTCAGGATGTGTATGATCCTTTTTTGTTTCGCCATATGGAAAAGGCGGTGCAGCGTATTTATGAGGCTATTGCTCAACAAGAGTTGATTACGGTTTACGCTGATTATGATGCTGATGGAGTAAGTTCGGCCGTTATTTTAAATAGCGTTTTGTCAGATTTAGGCGCTAAGGTAAATGTTTATTTACCGCATCGGGAAAAAGAAGGTTATGGTTTAAATAATACAGCCATTGAAGAAATTGCAAGTCTGGGCACAAAAATTATTATTACTTGTGATTGTGGTATTAGTAATACTGAGGAAGTGGCTTTTGCTAACAGTAAAAATATACAAGTCATTATTACTGACCATCATGCTATGCCTGATAAATTGCCCGAGGCTTTTGCTATTATTCATCCGCAAGTACCAGGCGAGACTTATCCTTTCAAATTTTTATGCGGTGGAGGAGTGGCATTTAAATTAGGGCAAGGCTTACTTAAGTCAGCTGCTAATAAATTTGAACTCAAAGATAAAGAAGCTAAAGAAAAATGGCTACTTGATATGGTAGCAATTTCCACAGTAGCAGATATGGTGCCTTTACTTGGTGAAAATAGGACTTTACTTAAACATGGCTTGATAGTATTACGTAAAACACGGCGCGTAGGCTTGCAAATGATGATGAGGGTAGCTGGTCTTGAAGATAAGTTGATTGATACTACTAGTATTGGTTTTGCCATAGCGCCGCGTATTAATACAGCTGGTCGTATGGATCATGCTAATCTTGCTTATTATCTTTTGATTGAAAAAGATCAAACAAAAGCAGGGGAAATGGCCAGTAGTTTAAATCAAAATAATATTGATCGTCAAAAAATTACTGAACAAATTATCCGAGAAGCCAAAGCTTTAGATATAGATAGAACGGGTAGATTATTAGTTTTTTATAAGCCAGAATGGTCAGCTGGTTTGATTAGCTTAGCGGCTAATAGGCTGTTAAGAGAATTTAATCAGCCAATTATTATGGTCTGTGGTCAAGGTGAAAAAATGGTTGGCTCGGCTCGTAGTTTTCCAGAATTTAATATTACGGCTGCTTTAGAAGTAAATCGTGATTTATTAATGCGTTTTGGTGGTCATCCTCAAGCTGCTGGTTTTTCGGTAAAGCCAGAAAATTATGAAAAATTAATTAGTAATTTGCAATCTCAAGCAGCCGAGCTTTTAAAAGATGTTGTTTTTCAGAATAAGTTAGTAATTGAAAAAAAGGTTAATTTATATGATATTAATTGGGAACTGGCCGACGCTTTAAGTAAATTTGAGCCTTATGGACAAGCTAATCCAGAGCCTTTATTTATGAGTGAAGCAGTTCTAATCAGTCAATGTCGTAAAGTAGGAGCAGATGCTAAACATTGGAAATTAGAATTAATGCAAGGTGATAAAAAAAT
>CAZHLU010000011.1:0-18154 GCA_964533435.1 uncultured Gammaproteobacteria bacterium
CGTTACCAAATCACCCAATTTAGCTGCTTGACTACCAAAACCGCACAAACGACTTAAACGATTACGATCAATAATACCACCAAATTTTAATTTATCACCTAAGACAACTAAAAATTGATCCGGATCATTAACCAAATGTTCTTCAATATCAACTCCTGGCTCTAACTTTTTTTGCCATTCTATAATATAGGCATTATTTTGACTAGTGTTTGCTTGTTCAATTTGTTTTAGTTCTGCTCTATATTTTGCTAAAATATCAACTTTACGATTAACTGCTTCTGTATCAGATGGATTTTCCAAATCAATATTACTCGTAAACAAAATATTTTTTTCTATATACTCTGCTCTTTTTTTTAACCAAACTGGCCAAAATTGTTCATAACCAGCTCTTACCAATAAAGATACAAAATCTAGCTCACCTTGATTTATCATAATCGATTGCCAAAGTTGGTCTTTTTGCAGATCAACCTGACGTTTTTCAGTGGACGTTAAAGTACTAAAATTGGGTTTAGACTCAATTGTTTTAGCTGAATTTTTTTTTAATAAATCTTCAAAAGCCATGCTTGCTTATTTTTTTTGAACAATAATAGTGCAGTTAGTCATTAAAGCAGCCAAAGCGCCGACTGCTGCTAACACTGGCACAAAGACAGCTCCTACTGCCCCCACTGTCAAAGGAAATTCCATTACCACTTTATTATGTTCATTTTTGATAATAATCCGACGAGCATTACCCTCTTTAATAAGTTGTTTTACTTTTTTGACAACTTGTTCACCTGATACTTTAAATTCTTCGTGTTTGCTAGATTGGCTAGCATTTGTTTTTTTAGTAGGCATATATTTTATATATTAACCGCGTTATTTATTTAAGCATAGCACAAAAAAGCTACAAATGAAATTATAAACTTGGTTTAAAATCTTTAAAATATTCAGTATTTTGATAACGACAATCACTAAATGGCACTGCTACCATATTAGTTTCCAAACTAGCCGGACCAATTAAAGTAGCCCAATCATTATCGGCTAACTTTTGCCAATTTATTTGTTGCAAAACATGAGCAGATAAATCAATAGCCTGCTGCAATAAATCTTGGTAAGATTGATTATAAACAACACCTGTAACTGGATGATGCCAATTATTCAAATCTTTTAGGTTGTAGTGCTGATAATACTTTTCGCAAAATTTATAACTAAGAGTAAGTAAGGCTGGTTTATTACGACTAAAAGACAAAAAGGCCCAACTATCTAAATGCTCAGTTACAAATTTGTGTTGCCGAGCACAACGATTAATATTATTATCTGGCTTAGATATTAATTTATATAAATTTAAAATTTTCTGATTGTATTTAATTTTTGGTCTAATACTAGCAATAGCCGCATCTAAAGCTGTTTCTAAATAATGATGAACAAAGGAACCGTGTTTTTTTTCTGCCTCTGGCCCGCCTGACCAATAAATTACCCAGGGATGAAAAATCCTGTCAGTAATTACGTGTGTTACATAACCTGCCAAAAAATCACTTAGTATTTTTTGTTCAGACTCCTTTAAGCTTGACCATAAAGAGCAAGAGTTAAAAAATATTTGATCAGTAGCCTCACCGTCCTTACCGTGAAGACGATCACTAGTGATTGGTTTTTTAAAAAAATCAAAAAAGAAAATATCAGGCGCTGTTGCCCCATAAAAATAAGCCTCGCCCAGCTTGGGCACAAACAAATTCTGAGCCTGACTAGCTATATATTGGTGAGTTCCTTCTTTTGGCATAATATATTTATTATAACATAAATAGACTATTTTAATAAAATCAACTATTTCCACCTATTTATAAAAAATATTTGACAAAGAAAAATTAGCTTGTTAAAATTATTTCACTTTGACAAATTACTTTTATGTAAAACTGATCTTTTATGGTCAGTGCTAGGGAAGCCGGTGTAAATCCGGCGCTGTGCCGCAACTGTGATTCGCCTTTGGCGAAAAGTCAGATTACTAGTATTTACATAAAATTAAACACCAGTACTCTTCGAGCAAGGAGTGGGTTATTTTTTAAAATTAATACCCAACTTGCTCACAGGTTGGTTTTTTTAAATATAAATATTTAATATAAATTTATGAAAAAAATTATTATTTGCCTATTAATTATCTGTTTAAGCTTTTCTTGGCTACAAATAAAACCAGTTCAAGCCTATAATCAAAATAGTCTAAGCGAATATCTAAACGCTCATAACACTAGTGCTTGGTCGGTGATGGGACTAGCTGCTTTGGGTGAAAATAATGTTAATGCTAATCACTTAAAAAATATAAGTGCCAATGATGCCATTAGTTTAACAGCACCAATCTTGGCTATTACCGCTATTAATCAAAACCCCAGCACTTTTGCCAGTAGTGATTATGTAGCTAGTTTGAAAAATTTTTATAGCCAAGGTCAACTAGGCGACCCAGCTCTACTAAATGATGATATTTTTGGTTTACTAGCTTTAGTAGCAGCTGGAGAAAATCCTCAATCTAATTTAATCAGCGGTTTAAGAGATTACATCATTAGCCAACAAAATACTGATCACGGCTGGGGTTTTATGATTGGCGCTAGCTCTGATACTAATATGACAGCTGCTGCTATCATGGCCTTAAAGGCTAGCCAGGTAGACTCAAGTAATACTAATTTACAAAATGCTTGGCAATACCTAAGAAGTCAACAACAAGATGATGGTGGATTTGCTTATGATAATGCTAGTCAAAATTCAGATGGTGCTTCTACTGCTTGGGTGCTCTGGAGTTTAAATGCTTGGCAAATACCAAGTAGTGAATTTAATAAAAACGGCAACAATCCAACTAGCTACCTAGAAAATTTACAAAGTAACGAAGGCTATTTTTTATATCAAAGTGGTAGCCAAGTAGATAATTTCACACCAACAGTGAGCGCCTACGCTGCTGTTGCCTTAAGTAATCATACTTTACCTATTAGAATCTTGGCGGCCAATCAAAATATTCCTGAATATGATTTTCGTATTGAAGGTGCAAATAATACTGTTTGCCAAGGTAAAGCAGCTGGTCCCACTGCTTTAGACATTGTGATTAATGCTAGTTCTTTGTGTGGCTTTAATTATCACATAACTGAAACTGCTTATGGTCCATATCTTGATCAAATTAATAGTGATGTAGCGAGTGGCTTAATTGGTTGGATGTATTTAGTAAATTATGCATCGCCTAGCGTGGGTGCGGCCGATTATCAATTAAGCAACACTGACACGGTTTTGTGGTACTTTGGCTCTTACGAATGGCTAGCCAGTCAAATATCAGTTTCTAGTCAGACAATAGGCTCTGGAGGGACTATTACTGCCACAGTACAAACTTTTAATAATAATCAGTGGCAAGCTTTAGCAGATGCTACAATTTATTTTGGTGCTCAAAATATCACTACTAATGCTCAAGGACAAGCCCAACTAAATATGCCCGATGGCTACTATCGAATCTACGCTGAAGCCAATGACCATATCCGCTCTAATCAAATTTTAATAACTGTCGGCGAAGCTGCTGGAGAAGATGTTGGTCTAAGTGTAAATATAAATAATGGTCAAACTCCTCCACCAGAAATTGATTTATTATCCTTTGTAGTAGAGCCTGGTAATATTAATTTTGGAAATCTAAATCCTGGTCAAAATGCCCAAAGAGAAATTCATATAACTAATAATGGCTCGGAGTCAATTAATATTGCTAGTACTGTTAATGGCGACCAAATCTTTGTTGATAAATTACAAGTGAATAATCAAGCTTGGTCATTATTTAACAATACTGTAGAAGCTGGACAAAGTATTAATACCAATTTAAAATTAAGCATCCCTAATAATTATCAAGCTAGTGGCCAAAAAACTGGCACTATTACCTTTTGGTCTAACTAATTAATCATATGATAATATTTTATTTATTAATACTATTTCTATTCCCTAGTACAAAAGTCCAAGCAGCTGGACTACAACTACAACCAACTTCATTTAATATAGAAGTACATGATCAAGCTGTGCAAACTAAATTAGTAGTAAGCAACCCGGCCAAAGAAATACAATTATTTGAAATTTATGCCGATGATCTAGTAGATTTTATTGATATTAATCCTAAAACTTTTACTTTGGAATCAGGCACACGCAAAGAAATTTTAATTACTATTAAACCAAATAAAGAAGCTAGTATTACTAATACTAATTTATCAATCACTAGTCGCCCCTTTGCTATTGAAAATTTTGCTATTAATTCGGCAGCCAAAATACCTATTACTATTAAACAATTAGACCAAAAAACCAAGGCCCAAGCAGCTCCCCTGCCTATTAATTATATTTTGATTGCTATTATTTTAGGCTTAATACTATATATTAGCTGGTTTAAGTATAAACAAAGGAAAAAGCCCAATAGTTGACATTTTAAAGGTTTTCTCTTATAATTTGGTAGTTATTTATTATTTAATTAGAATTTAGTTATAATGCGCCGGAATAGCTTCCCTCGACTCACTTTGTTCGCTCGGGACAAGTGGTTGATATAAAAAAGCCTTAGTCACTTATTATAACTTAAATAGATATTAAAATCATAACGTGCCGGGATAGCTCAGTTGGTAGAGCAACGGTTTTGTAAACCGTGGGTCGGGGGTTCAATTCCTCTTCCCGGCTCCATTCAACTTTGTTCTATATTTCCGAAGTAAATAAACAAGTATTATAAATTAAGAAAATTTATGTCACAAGAAACATTAGCAAAATTAGAGTGTTCTGAATGCCATCAGGTTAATTATCATAGTACTCGCAATAAAAAAACTATCAAAGCAAAACTTGAATTGAAAAAATATTGCAAGACTTGTAAAAAACACACTCCACACAAAGAGACTAAATAAACACTAGTCTCCTTTTGGGGGCGTAGTATAGTGGTAGTACAAGGGCCTCCAAAACCTTTAGCGTGGGTTCGATTCCTACCGCCCCTGCCAAAAGAGCAAGATATTATCTATCTTGTTTTTTTGTATAAAAAAAGAGAGAGCTGGTCAGGCTCTCCTCTCCACCGCAGTGGAGTTTTTCGACCCGGGATGGTATTACATCCCGAAGAGATGGAAGTGACTGCAGAGCCACAGGGCTCCACACGCCAGGACTGCACCGATCGCAGCGATGGTTATGGCGCGACCACAATCACCGGCGACTTCCAGCGAAGTCCTGTTCTCGAAATAGTCCGTGTTAAACATTGGACACTCACTTTCGACTGGGGGAACTATTTGTTAGGAGAATGGCTCCCAACGTTACATATTTATATTATATCATATTTAGCCATTTTTGTCAATATTAAACAAAAACAGGCAATATATCTTGACAAAAGACATTTTTTGTATTATACTCATATATTCTAATTAACTTTAGCTGAAACAACAGCTAAAACTCGAATCTTTTGTGTCATTGTGTGGCCCACCAGAACCTCGGGTTACACATTTTTTTATGACAAAAGACAAACAAATTGTGCCTAGTTTTAACGAATTAGGCCTAAGCCAAGAATTACTCACTGTTTTAAACAGTTTAAAATTCACTACCCCCACCCCAATCCAACACCAATGCATTCCTGTTGCCTTAGAAGGCAAAGACATTGTTGGTATTGCCCAAACTGGTACTGGCAAAACTTTAGCTTTTGGCTTACCAATGCTCCAACTTTTAATGCAAACTGGTGGCCAGGCCTTAATTCTACTTCCCACTAGAGAACTTGCCTTGCAAGTTGATGAAGTATTACACAAAGTTGGACAAAAATTTGGCTTAAAAACCGCTGTTCTAATTGGCGGTACTTCTTCTTTCCAACAAATTCAAGCTATCCGCCTAAAACCTCAAGTCTTGGTTTCTACTCCGGGACGTTTGATTGATCTATTACAAAGAAAAAATCTAACTCTAGAAAAAGTAAAAATGATTGTTTTAGACGAAGCTGATCGTATGTTTGATATTGGTTTTATGCCACAAATCAAACAAATTTTAGCCCTAGCTCCAAAAAATCGTCAAACTTTAATGTTTTCTGCTACCATGCCTAAAGCTATTGCCGATGTAGCTAATCAATTTATGAAAATGCCTTGGCGTATTGAAGTAGCACCTCAAGGTACAACTGCCTCTCAAATTGAACAAGAGATATTTATTGCCTCTAAAGAAATTCGTAGTCAATTATTAGAAAAATTATTAGATGATAACCATGGCACTGTCTTAATTTTTTCTCGCACTAAACATGGTGCTAAAAAAATTGCTAATGCCGTAAGAACTATGGGGCATTCTGCTGTTGAAATTCATTCCAACCGCTCTCTCTCCCAAAGACAAGAAGCTATGAAGGGCTTTAAAAATGGAAAATACCGCGTACTAGTTGCTACTGATATTGCTGCTCGTGGCATTGATGTTAATAATATTTCTTTAGTAATCAACTATGATTTACCTGACAATCTAGACGACTATGTCCATCGTATTGGTCGTACTGGCCGAGCTGGTCTTAGTGGTAAGGCAATCTCTTTTGTCGGTCCTGACCAAAGATTTAATGTAAAACAAATTGAAAGATTAATCAAAAAGACAATCCCTGTTTCTGCTTTACCAATTTTACCTCCTCGTCGCGCAGTCAATGCTAATCCTAAATTTCATGATAGGCCAATTACTCGTAATGCTAAACAGTATCAAAGCTCTAAAGCATTTAGAAGACCAAAAAGAAATTTCCGTCGTAAAGCTACTTATCAAAAATAAATCTATCTAAAAACAGCCCTGCACCGTACGGTGCAGGGCTGTTTTTTAATTAATGTAAACCGTGTTTATTAAAAAAATCTACATACTCATGATCCATACCCACAATATGATTAATCCACCATTCTTCTAAAAAATAAATCAGTTCTGTAATATATTTATCTGGATCATTTTCATACAATTCTTGCAGCTTGGTACTGTCACTAACAAATTTTTTATGAGTAGCAATATGTTGGTCTTTAGCTGGGTAATCAAATTTAATAAAATATTTTTCTTCCGTAGCAAAATGCTCAGTTTCCGATGCTACTAACTTTGCTTTAAGTTCTTTAATCCTACCCAGGTCAGAATTTACACGTAAAGCATCAATTAATTCATTAATATAAGATATTAAACGCTGATGTTGAATATCAAGCTCTTTGACATTAACGCTAAATTTTTCATCCCAGTCAATTTTTTGTGGAATAATTGACATAATATATTGAGATTATTTTTATTATATCTTTAATAATAGCATAAATACTGTTTTTTGTTAAAATAAAGACATTCTACTGGTTAGAATGTTTTTATAATTTATAAAAAATTTACCACCAAGATTTTTTATTACCAAATTCTTTATCTAATTCTTCTAATAATTGTTTTTGTTTTTTAGAAAGTTTAGTAGGCACATCAACATTAACTATTACTATTTGATCGCCTCTACCTTTACCACGCAATTTAGTAATACCTTTATTGCGTAAAATAAATTTTTTATTGCTAGGCGTACCACTTGGTATTTTTAAATTAATTTTACCATCAATAGTTTCTACTTCAATTTCCCCGCCTAAAGCAGCTAGGGTAAAGGGAATTTCAATATTACGAATCAAATCATCACCCGCTCTTTCAAAACGCTTATCAGCTTTAATATGAATAGTAGCATACAAATCACCAGCTGCTTGACCATGAGGACCACTGTTACCTTGTCCTGACAAACGAATTGATTGACCATCTTCAATGCCGCCAGGTATCTCAATAGCTAAGTCTGTTGTTTTAGCTAAAATACCACTACCAGCACACTCACTACACGGATCTTTTACTATCTGACCACGGCCAGCGCAATCTGGACAAACGGTCTGTGTCCTAAATTGACCTAAGATGGTAGTAATCACCTGCCCTTTACCCTGGCAAGTGGCACAAGTTTTTAAACTAGAGCTATCCTTAGCGCCACTGCCTTGGCAAACATTACAAACATTTTGCCTACGAATACTAATTTTTTTACTTACACCAAAAACAATATCTTTTAAATCAAGTTCAATATCTATTTGAATATCACCGCCCCGTCTAGAACGACTGCGATTTGGAGCTTGACCACCAAAAAAGCTACTAAAGATATCGCCTAAGTCAAAATCAAAGTCTGCCCCTTGAGCCCCGCCAAAAGGATTAGCTCCGGAAAAACCACCGGCAAATGGATTGCCTTGTCCCCAAGTAGCGCCGCCAGCCTGATCAAAGCTACTGCCAAATTGATCATATTGAGCACGCTTTTCCTTGTGACTTAAAACTTGATATGCCTCATTAATTTCTTTAAATTTTTCAGCATTACCATTGCTTTTGTCCGGATGATGTTCGTGAGCTAATTTACGAAAAGCTTTTTTAATATCAGCTTCCGTTGCATTACGCTCTACTCCTAAAATTTTGTAATAATCTTTTCCCATGATTGCGAAGCAAGCACCCCGCTTACGCGGGGTTAGATGCTAATTATTTACTTTGTTGATCGTCTTTCACTTCACTATATTCAGCTTCTACGGGCTGATCTTTAGCAGCTTCTGCTGTTTTTGCTTCTTCCTGTGGAGCTTGCTGAGCAGCGTTAGCTTGATACATGGCTGCACCAACAATCTGTACATGTTTTTCTAAATCTTCAATAGCTGTTTTTAAAGAATCTTTATTATCACTTTCTTTGGCTTTCTTTAAAGCCTCAACTTTATCTTCCATTTGTTTTATATCTTCTGCCTTTAATTTTTCCTTATTATCTTTTATAAATTTTTCTGTATGAAAAATCATATTTTCGGCATTATTTTTTAGTTCAACTGCTTCTTTTTTCTGTTTATCTTCAGCAGCATGAACTTCAGCTTCCTGAGTCATCTTTTGAATCTCAGCTTCTGATAAGCCAGAAGATGATTTGATAGTAATAGCTTGTTGTTTACCAGTTGCTTTATCAACTGCTTTTACATTTAAGATACCGTTAGCATCAATATCAAATGTCACTTCAATTTGAGGAACACCACGTGGTGCTGGTGGAATACCAGATAAAGTAAATCTGCCTAAGGTCTTATTATCGGCAGCCATTTCACGTTCACCTTGTAAAATATTTATCTCTACACTGTCTTGACTATCAGCTGCAGTTGAAAATACTTGAGTCTTAGAAGTAGGAATGGTAGTGTTGCGGTTAATCAAAGGTGTGCGAATACCACCCAAAGTTTCTAAACCCAAGGTCAAAGGTGTCACGTCTAAGAGTAATACATCTTTTACATCGCCTTGCAAAACACCAGCTTGCACAGCTGCGCCTAGGGCCACAACTTCATCTGGATTTACAGAAATATTTGCTTTCTTGCCAAAAAATTCTTCAACTGTTTTTAAAACCAAAGGCATACGAGTCATACCACCAACCATAACAACTTCCTCAATATTTTTAACATCAAGACCAGAATCAGCTAAAGCTTTTTTAACTGGCTCTAAAGTAGCCCTTACTAAATCACCCACTAAACTTTCAAGTTGAGCACGAGAAAATTTCATGACCAAGTGCTTAGGACCAGAAGCATCAGTAGTAATAAATGGTTGATTAATTTCAGTTTCTAAAGAAGAAGAAAGTTCAATTTTTGCTTTTTCAGCAGCTTCTTTTAAGCGTTGCAAAGCTAATTTATCATTACTTAAATCAATACCTTCTTGTTTTTTAAATTCAGTAATAATCCAATTGATAATTTTTTGATCAAAGTCATCACCACCTAAATGGGTATCACCGTTGGTAGATTTTACTTCTACTGTATCTTGTGAAACTTCCAAAATAGAAATATCAAAAGTACCACCACCCAAATCATAGACAGCAATTTTTTGATCTTTCTTTTTATCAAAACCATAAGCAAGAGCTGCGGCTGTTGGTTCGTTGATAATACGCTTTACTTCTAGACCAGCAATCTTACCAGCGTCTTTAGTAGCTTGACGTTGAGCATCATCAAAATAAGCTGGCACAGTAATTACTGCTTCAGTTACTGGACTACCTAGGCGTTCTTCGGCATCAGCTTTTAATTTTTGTAAAATCATAGCTGAAACTTCTTGTGGTGAGTATTCTTTATCACCTAAAGTGACTTTAACTCCTTCGCCTGCCTGCTTAATCTGATAAGGCATGATTTTTAGATCACGTTGCACTTCGGAGTCAGAAAATCTTCGACCAATCAAACGCTTAACTGAAAAAACAGTACTAGCAGCATTAGTAACCGCCTGACGTTTAGCAGTAATACCAACTAAGCGTTCATTATTTTTAGAAATCGCCACAATTGATGGAGTGGTACGATTACCTTCTTTGTTTTCTAAAATTTTAGGCTGACCACCTTCCATTACAGCAACCGCTGAGTTGGTAGTACCTAAATCAATACCAATTATTTTTCCCATATTATTTATTATTTAATTGCTTTAAAAAATTCCTGATTATTAATAAGTTTGTGAACTGCCAAAACATCGTCCGCCTGAACACTTTCTGCCCCGCCAGCAAAATCCATTACTTCTTCTGCCTTAAGGTCTGTCAAAATAGCATTACCAACTACGCCTTGTGGCATAGTAGCTAATTTTGTCAATAAGCGCGCACCGCAGAAAGAACAAATCATATAAGTCAAAACCCCAAAATCGTTTTCATTTAAGACCTGAATAGCATTGAGCTTAAATTCATGCTGACAGATTGGACAATTACGAATTAGCCGTAAATTTAGAGGTGAGTTCAAATTATCTGCCATTTAATTATTTTTATTTGATTGAATATTAATTTTAATATTTTTCGATTTAGATCTTTCTTCTTTTGGTAAAATCACTTTAAGCAATCCGTTTTCAAAACTAGCTTGAGCTTTATCAGATTGCACTGAAACCGGTAAGACTAAAGCGCGATGAAAAGAACCGGTACGCACTTCTTTACGATAATAATTATTTTCATCAATTTCGCTAGTACTAGCTCGACTGCCTTCGATAGTTAATACATCATCATGAACATTAAGGTTAACATCGTTTGGCTTAATACCAGCCAAAGTTGCCTCAACGTAGACATTGTCTTTGTCTTCATAAATATCCACGGCTGGCATAAAATTACTTAAACTTTTTTCTATACTGTCAAAAGTGTCTAAAAATGGTGTCCAAGGTATAATTGACATATTTTTTTCCTTTCTTTATGGCCATTTAAAGCGGCCGACTTAATTTATTTTTATTCTAAATTATTAACTACAACTTGTGCCGGACGAATTAATGATTCTTTTAATAAATATCCCGGCAATAATTCTTTGACTATTTGTTGATCTGGTATTTCTTCGTTATGCACTTTATCGACTGCCTCGTGCCACAAAGGATCAAAGGCTGTTTTATTGGTATCAATTTTTTTAACTTGATGATCTGTCAAAAATTGTTCCCACATTTTTAATATATGCTCAAGTCCTATTGCCCAAGCTGAACTTCTCTGATCAGCTGGAATATGCTCAATAGCTAATCGATAATTATCAAAAATTGGTAATAACTCCAAAATAGTAGCCGAAGTCAAATAATCACTAAGATTTGATAATTTTTTATCTGAATCTTTTTGTAAATTTTGATAATCAGCTAAAGCTTTTTTCCAACCGTGCAGATTGGCAGCCACCTGTTCTTCTAAGGAGCTGATTTGTTCTTGAAAATCTTGATCATTACCTTGATCGGAAATTTTACTATTTTTCTTTAAATCTTTTTGTATATCTGACATATTTAAGCAATTTTTACTACACTCGCAAGTAAACTCAAAACCCGATTATAATCCATACGCATTGGCCCTAAAATTGCCAAAATACGATCTTCCGACAAAGGCGCAATAGCAGTAGCACAATGTGGATTAAAAGGATTATCTTTACCTAATAAGACTTGCGGTTTATCAATCTGATAAAAAATTTGGGCAGTAGCTTTTTCTAAAGAATCAACTACTTGGCTCATCGTTAAAACCATTTTATAATCTTCAAATTCTGGTTGTGAAAATAAATTAAATAAACCAGTAAAGTATAAATCCGTTGGACTAAAACCGACGATGACTGCTAAATTAATTTTTTCTACTAAATATTTTGCCAGTAATCTAATATCCTGTTTAGCTAAATTAATCAATTCTTTTTCTTCTGTTTCAGATAATACTGGCACTGATAATAAATTATCTAAATAATAACGATAACCAAAAACCGTAGGTAAACGACCAGCTGAAGTATGAGGCTGCCAAATATAACCGGCATTTTCTAACTCCAACATATCATTACGAATAGTGGCAGAAGACAAACCAAAATTTTCATCTTCAGCTAAAACTTTAGAGCTAATTGGCTTAGCCGTATTAATATGTAATTCAATAATTGATTTTAACAATTTTTGATTTCTATCTTCCATAAAAGTATTATAAAGCAATTAGCACTCTTCGTCAAGGAGTGCTAAACAATAAATTATTTTATCTAATATTAGCCAAAATATTTAAATTATTTTCTTAGGGCTTCAATTGGATTTAAAGCCGCCGCTTTTTTAGCTGGATAAAGACCGAAGATTAAGCCAATGGCAATTGAAAAACCCAAAGATAAAACCACACCCAAAGGAGACACCGTAAAAGACCAGTCTAAATTATAATAGTTAGCTAAAATATAAATAATATAAGTTAAAAATACACCCAAGATAATACCACCAACACCACCTAACAAAGTAATAGTTACTGCTTCTGCTAAAAATTGCTGCATAATATCACGCTTGCTAGCGCCAATACTTTTACGTAAACCAATTTCAAAAGTTCGCTCCGAAACTGTAGCATACATAATATTCATAATACCCACACCACCAACTATTAAAGAGATACCAGCCAAAGCAATCAAGAGTAAAGTAACACCCCCTAAAATTGTACCCAAAATATTTTGAGCATCAGCTGATGTGTTTACTTCAAAATCATCTTTATCAGGATCGTCTATTTCATGTCGGTCGCGTAACAAAACCCTTATTTGTTCTGCTAAATCCTGGTCATCTGCCCCCTCTTCCATCTGAGCAGTAATACTAGAAATATAATCAACTCCCAATAATAACTTTTGCGTAGTTTGAATTGGAATATAAGCAATGTCATCATAATTAAAGAAAAAAACTGTGCCCCTAGGCTCCATTTCACCAATAACTTTAAAACTAATGTTACGCACTTTGACACTATGACCAATAGCCGAATTATTACCAAACAATTTATCTTTGACATTGGCACCCAATACTATTACTCGTGCTAAACTGTCATCTTCTTCTTTAGTATAAAATCTACCGGCAGAAATTTCTGCTTCATCAATATCAGTAAATTCTGGACCAGTAGCAAAAACAGTTACTTTTTTAATATTACCTTCGGAGGCCATTATTTCTTGACTAAAACTAGAAGCATAACTAGTCTTAATGCCTTTTATTTTATCAACTGCTTCTTTATCTGAAAGTTTCATACTAGTTACTACTACTCCTTGCACTTGAGCAAAAGAACCACCACTAGACTTAGGAGCTCGTGATTCAATTTGAATAAAATTAGAACCAAAACTAGAAACTTGATTGTAAACTAATTTTTGAATACTGTCGCCAGCTGAAATAATAACTGATACTGACATAATACCGATAACCATACCTAAAACAGTCAAAGCCGTTCGGACCTTATTTGTTCGTAAAGCTTTTATAGCAATATCAAAACTATGACTGTATTTCATAAAATTATTCGTAACGCAAAGCTTCAATTGGACTTAAATTAGCTGCTTTTTGAGCCGGATACCAACCAAAAAAAACACCAACCAAAACTGTAAAAGAAACAGCCAAAAAGATAGAAGCAAAAGAAACTACAAAATCCCACTGATAACCCAAGCCTTTAGCCACTAAACTAATTAAACCAGAAATAATAACCCCCCAAACGATTCCAATCACACCGCCTAAAGCACTGAGTAATATTGTTTGTGTTAAATATTGAATACTAATATCTCTTTTAGTAGCACCTACTGCTTTGCGCAAACCAATTTCTCTAGTACTTTCCGTGACTGACACTAACATGATATTCATAATACCAATACCACCTACCAGTAAAGAAATACCAGCTACCATGGCCAAAAAGTAATTTAGAGCATCAGTCAAAGATTTAAGAGTATCAAGACCTTGTTGTGAAGAACGTACAGTAAAATCATCATCGGCCGGGTCTTGAATATTATGTCTTTCCCTTAAAACTCTTTCTACTTCCGAAATAGTATAATCAATGTCTACAACTTCTGGCGACATCTTAGCTCGCATAAAACTAACATGGTTGATACCCAACATTAATTTTTGAGCAGTAGCCAGAGTAATAAAAACTTGACTATCTTGATTTTGGAAACCAGAACTACCCCGTTCTTTCATAACACCAATAACTCTAAAAGTTTCCTTATTAATCTTTACTTTTTGATCAATTGGGTTAATGCCAGCAAATAAATCTTCAGCTGTTTGACTACCTAAAACCACCTCTCTAACAACTTGTTCAGTTTGATCATCGGAAAAAAAATGTCCAGATCCAAGCTCAGCTGAAGCCTCAATAAATAAATAATTTCCAGTAACCCCTAAAAAACTGGAGCTGACTGTTTTATTTTGCCAAGTAATATCGGCTGCTCCTCGAGCATAAGAAGCCACACCAATAATTTGTGGCACCCTACTTGCAATTGCCTTACCGTCTTCGTAAGTTAAAGTAGTAATATTAATACCAAAAACGGCTGCTGGTGGACCATCGTCTTCGCTAGCGCCCGGTAAAATACCCAATAAGTCAGTACCAATACTACTTACTTGATTTACTATCAAGCTTTGCGCGCCAGCACCAACTGACATAATAATAATGACCGAAGAAATACCAATAATAATCCCCAATGATGTCAAAAAAGAACGCAGCTTATTGCGTCTAAACATCTGCAAAATAGCAATTGAATTTTTGATATGAAAATGCATATTTATTTTAGCGTTTCACTATCATTGGCAATCACCCTTTCAAAATCTGAAGTATCATCAAAAATCATACCATCTTTGATACTAATAATCCTTTTGGCGTGCTTAGCAGTAATAGTTTCATGAGTAACTAAAATAACAGTTTTACCTTCTTCGTTTAATTTTTGTAAGATAGACATAATTTGAATACCAGATTTAGAATCCAAATTTCCAGTTGGTTCATCAGCAAAAATAATTTCTGGTGCATTTACCAAAGCTCGAGCAATAGCTACCCTTTGTTTTTCACCACCCGACAACTGATTAGACAAAAAATCGCGACGATGTTCTAAGCCAACAGCTTTGATAGCTTGATCTACCAAAGAATCATCTGACTTGCCATCACTATATAAAAGAGGCAAACGAACATTTTCCCAAACGCTAGTTTTTGGCAAAAGATTAAAGCTCTGAAAAACAAAACCAACTTTTTTATTACGGTATTCTGCTAGAGTATCATCATCTAATTTACTAACATCCTTGTCTTGAAAAATATATTGACCAGTAGTTAAAGTATCTAAAAAACCCAAAATATGCATTAAGGTAGATTTACCAGAACCAGATGGTCCCATAATAGCTACAAATTCACCCTTGTTAATACTTAAATTAATACCATGCAAAATTTTGGTAGCCACCTCTTCATTAACATATTCCTTATGAAGATTTTTAATGTCAATCATTTTTATTTCTTTTTACCGTTGCTTTTAGCTGATACTATAACTTCTTCACCAGCCGATAAACCGCTGACTATTTCTATCAGACTATTATCACCCTTTAAACCAACTTCTACCTCTTTATCTACTGGCTGTTTGTTAACTAAAACCTGAACATAATGTTGGTCATCACGATTAATAACCGCTCTTGACGGCACTACTAAAACCTGGGGCTTACTAGCAGTAAGCACGGTTAAATCTGCCGTCATGCCAGACTTAATCCTCTCATCTTTTTCATTAAAAGAAATATTAACTTTATAATAAATAACTTCATTAATAACAGTGGCTGCTGGATCAATAAAAGTAACAGTACCCTTAAATTTACTACCATCTGTAAAAGCATTAATATCAATATCAACTTCATCGTTGATTTTTAATTTGGTAATATCTGACTCTGGTACATCAACTTCTATTTGCAAAGTACTTAAACCGATCATCGAAATTACTGCCTTAGCTGCAGAAGTTTGTTCTCCTTTAGCATAATTAACTTTAGTAATCAAACCATCAACTGGCGCTTTGATAGATTTATCAGACAAATCACTTAAAGCTCTGCTTAAATTTGCCTCTGCCTGACGCACTCTGGCCCTTGCTGCATCAACCTGAAAATCGCGTGCCGGTGCTTTTTTTAAATCAAGTCTAGCTTTAGCTAAATCTAAAGTATCTTGAGCTACCTTTACTGCATTAGTTTGTTGCAATATGGCATTTTGATAATACAAATCCTTAGCTCGTAAATTGGAAGCAGCTGTTGCTACTGCACTCATAGCTGTATTAACAGTGGTATTATTACTACTTAAAGAAGCTTTAAAAGTATCCACAACCGTTTGCGTATAAACGGAATTTATAACCACTGTATTCATTACATTAAAGGTATTATTAACCATTTCCGAAGTAGCTTGTAAAAGTTGACGCAATTGATCTAGTCCTAACAAAATATCAGCCTGTTGATTACTACTTTGAGCTTTAGTAACCAAAACAGCCACCTCGGTATATTTAGCCTGAGCGGCTTCGTATTGATATTTAGCTGTCGTTAATAAATTAGTATCATTGACGTATAAGGAATAATCAGCATCACTATCTAAAATAGCATCATAAACCAAATCCAAAGCATATCTCGAAACAAATAATTTATCATTTAAAGTATTTAAACCAGCGGTCTTAAGACTTGCCATGTCATCATCCCTAGTTTTTTCTAAACTAGCTAAATTATCTATTGCTGCTTGATAGGCAGTCAAAGCATTATTTACTTCTTTTTCAGTAACATTTAAATCAGCGCTACTGGCACCAGCTAAAATAGAATCTAAATCGCTTTTGGCTACATCCAAAGCTGCACGAGCATTATTCACTTGAGCCGCAGCATCACCAGCAGACAAGCTAGCCAAAACTTGACCAGTTTTTACCTGATCACCAACTTTGACATTAATATCACGTATAGTACCACTGCCTAAAAAATTTAAATCAATATCATCGGCTGATTCAACTTTACCAGTCACTTCCACTGTTTGTTTTAAATCTTGAACATTGGCTGCTTCGGTGGTATAAATTACGGATTCTTTACTACGAGACAAAAAAATATTTAGAATTACAACTAAAACAATAACAACAATCAACCAGAACCACCATTTTTTCAAAATTTTCTTCATAAAAATTACTAAATTTAATACATTAAAAAAATATGCTAAATAACACATTAGCACTCTATATTATAGAGTGCTAATTGATTTTTGTCAATCAAATAAATTAAAGATGCTCGGAATAAAATTATTATCTAACCACTTCAATATTGGCTGAATTGTAAGCATCGCAAGAACCAATTACTAATTTACCAGAACTCTCTTTATAGAGATAATAACCAGTATTATAAGTATCAGCTGCTACATAACCAGGGTCAGATGGTATGGCGCCAATATAGCCAGATGTAACCAAGTTTGATAAATTGACGTTAGCTGTTGTAGTGGTTGCATTTCCATTGGTTGTATCAGCAGCACACCTCTCAGCATGAGCTACAGTTGTGCTAGTAATAGAGTAAGTAACGCCATTTGTAAAAGCTGTAGTGGTAGGATGAGTACCGCCATTATCTACTAAATATGCTGAATAAGCATCAGCAATAGCGGTAATATCTGACCAACGTTTAGCATTATTGGCATCGCCCACACGTTTACCAGGGTTAATGGCCACAAAGCTAGCAGCTGCCAGCAAGGCAATGATGGCTACTACGATAATCAATTCGATTAAGGTGAAGCCTGAATTTTTTAAAATCTTTTTCATATTTTATGATTAATTATTATATTATTATCTTACTAATTCAATGTCCTCATTATTATAACTATCACAAGAACCAATTACCAAGGTACCACTAGATTCTCTATAAAAATAATAACCGGAATTTCTAGAATCACCAGCGCCATAAGTTGGCTCAAGCGGAATTTTACAAATATAACCATTACTTACCAAAGCCTCCAAGTCACTATACTGATTAGTAGTAGTAGCATTAGCACCCCCCTCAAAAATACTGAGAT